>NZ_CP058306.1:3000000-3300000 GCF_013389595.1 Flavobacterium sp. I3-2 | reverse complement strand
TCAGCAAACGTTTCTAATTCATCTAAGATGGCGTTGTTTGCTGGTACATCTGGATTATCGTAATAAATCTGTTTTTTAACTCCTTCTGCATTCTGAAGAATCAAATCAAAATCACCCGGAACTTCAGGTGCATCTTTCATCTTAACGACTTCACAAATCTTATCTAAATAATCAACAGAAATGTAAGCGTCTTTTTGGAAGAAACGTGCTTTACGCATATTTTTCATCGAAATACGACTCGAAGTAATATTAGCAACACAGCCGTTTTCGAATTCAATTCGAGCATTGGCAATATCAGGCGAATCGCTAATTACAGAGGTTCCGGTTGCGTGAACAAAAGTTACTTTAGATTTTACAACGCTTAAAATGGCATCAATATCATGAATCATCAAATCTAAAACCACAGGAACATCTGTTCCGCGCGGATTAAACTCTGCCAAACGATGTGTTTCGATAAACATCGGATTGTGAATTTTGTCTTTCACCGCTTTGAAAGCAGGATTAAAACGTTCGACATGTCCAACCTGGCCTTTTACGTTATATTCTTTAGCTAAAGCAATGATATGTTCTGCTTCTTCGACAGAATTTGAAATCGGTTTTTCTAAAAAAATGTGTTTCCCAGCTTTAATAGCTTCAACAGCGCAATCATAATGCGAAAGCGTTGGTGTAACAATATCAACTACATCAACAGCATTGATAAGTTCAGCTATTGTTTCAAATGATTTATATCCGAATTCAGCAGCTACCTTTTCTGCATTTTCTTTAAATGGGTCGTAGAACCCGACTAGTTCATATTTTTCTGATTGGTTTAGTAATCTTAGGTGAATTTTACCTAAATGACCTGCGCCTAAAACTCCAATTTTTAACATAGAAATATTATTTAATACAAATGTAAAATTTATTTGTTTATGGAAATCATTTAAGTCGTGAAAGTTAGGATAAAGTTTAGTTTAGCTTGGTTAAATAGTAGCTTTGTCGCAAAATATTGTTTAATTTTGAAAAGAAAAAAAGATTAAAATTGAGAGATACTGCCAAACATCAAGGACTTCGAAATCAACTAGTAAGTTTATTACAGCAAAAAGGAATTCACGATATTAATGTGCTGAAAGCCATGCAGGTGATTCCTCGACATTTTTTCTTAGAATCGGGGTTTGAAGATTTTGCTTACCAAGATAAAGCATTTCCGATTGGTGCCGGACAAACCATTTCACAACCCTATACGGTAGCTTTTCAGTCGCAATTATTAGAAGTTAAAACCGATGATAAAATTTTAGAAATCGGAACAGGTTCTGGATATCAAACGGCAGTTTTATGCAAAATGGGTGCAAAGGTTTTTACGATTGAACGTCAGATTGAATTGTATAAAAAAACATCGAAATTGTTGCCCAAATTAGGTTTTAAACCTAAAGTAGTTTCGTTTGGCGATGGTTATAAAGGTTTGGTTACCGATGCGCCTTTTGATGGAATTATTGTAACTGCTGGTGCGCCTTTTATTCCGCAACCTTTAATGGCGCAATTAAAAATAGGAGGTAGGTTGGTGATTCCGGTTGGAGAAGATAAACAAATCATGACTCTGTTGATTCGCAAAACCGAAACTCATTTTGAACAACACGAATTTGGAGATTTTAGATTCGTACCTATGTTAGAAGATAAGAATAGATAAAAAAAATCGGCAACTGCCGATTTTTTTATTTAAACTCTTTTTTCAAACGATCTAAACTGATTTTGTTTTCACGATCTTTAATTGTTTCTCGTTTATCGAATAATTTTTTACCTTTTGCTAAAGCGATTTCTAATTTAGCTAAACCTTTTTCGTTTGTAAATAATCGTAAAGGGATGATAGTTAAGCCTTTATTTTGAACACTTTTAAGTAGCGATTTTAATTCTTTTTTATTTAATAAAAGTTTACGTTCACTTTTTGCTTTGTGATTATAACTTGTTCCGTACGAATATTCCTCAATATGAGAATTAATCATAAACAATTCATTATTCTGAAACTCACAAAAACTATCAGCAATGTTAGCTTTTCCTAAACGAATGGATTTAATTTCTGTTCCAGTTAATACAATTCCAGCAGAATATTTCTCTAGAAATTCGTACTCAAATTTGGCTCTCTTATTTAATATGTTGACTGTTTTTAGCATGTCTTTCTAATAATCTGAATGTTAAAATGTTTTAAGTGTATGTACTTAATCTTTTGGTTGTTCTATAAATGGATAGTTACCAAGTTTACCAGCTAGTTGCTTTGTTTTATAAGCTAAAGCTGAATTTTTGTTATTAAAACAAATAATTGCTATAGTATCTTTCTGCAAAGTTACATAAGAAGTCTTATTTCCTCTCCACCAACCATTATGAAAAGTATATTTATTTCCTACACCTTCTGAAGGTTCAATCATTCGAAGTCCTAGGCCGTAGTTATTGGCACCTTTTTTCTCGTAACTATAACCTTTGAACATTTGTTCTTTCATGTTTTTAGATAAGAATTTGTTAGAATAAAGTGCTTTATCTAATTTTAACATATCTCTTGGTGTGGTATAGATGTTTTTGTCACCATATGTACCGTCAAGATAATCCCAATGCATTTTTTGGTTATTGGCGTGATAAGATTGAGTAACAGTATCTTTGTTTTTAATGTCGTCAAAAACAAAAGTATTGTTCATTTTAAGAGGTTCTAAAATGATTTGTTTTAAGGCTTCCTGAAATGTTTTACCAGTTACTTCTTCTACGATTGAAGCAAGTAAAACATAGTTTGTGTTACAATATTTGAAGCGAGAATCTGTTTTGGATTCTAATTTGATACTTTTTGTTTTTAATATTTCTAAAACATCTTTATTAGTTAAGGTTTTTTTTCTATCCCAAACTCCTGGATTTTCAGTAAAATTTCCATAATATGGAATACCAGAACGATGGTTTAGTAAATGACGAACGGTTATATTTTCATACGGAAAACCTTTTAAATAAACATTTACAGACTCATCTAAATCAATCAATTTCTTATCAGCTAATCTTAAAACACTAATTGAGGTTAAAACTTTACCAACAGAAGCTACGTGCATTGGAGTATTTGCAGAAATTTTTTCTTTATTCGCGTAATTAGAGTAACCAGTATAGTCTTCGTAAATGATTTCTCCATTTTTTGCCATTAAAAAACCACCTGAAAAACTTCCTGTATTGATGTATTTTTTATAATAATTTTCTACTAATTCTGCTGTTTCTAATTTATATTGCGGGCTTACAGGATTAAATTTTACTTCATACTGATTATTATCAGCTTTGAATTCAGAATTAACTTGTGCTAAATCTTTGCTTTTATTGCAAGCACTTAATGTTAATGTTAGGGCAATTAATTTTATATATAGATATTTCATTTTATAATTGGGTATGACAATCACAAATATACAAATTAAGAATTTTTTTGATACTTTAATTTTAATAAAAAAATATTGTTTTTCAAAATACTAGAATGGGTAAAAACAAGCTGTTTTTTAAAAAAAGAAGTATCTTTACGACAAACAAATTTATTATGAGTAACATGAATTGGCAAACTGTAAAAGAGTTTGAAGATATTACGTATAAGAAATGTGATGGTGTTGCACGTATTGCATTTAATCGACCTGACGTTAGAAATGCATTTAGACCAAAAACTACTAAAGAATTATTAGAAGCTTTTAGCGATGCACACGAAGATACATCGATAGGTGTTATTTTACTGTCTTCTGAAGGGCCATCGACAAAAGACGGAATTTATTCTTTTTGTAGTGGTGGCGACCAAAAAGCTAGAGGTTACCAAGGTTATGTTGGTGAAGATGGATATCATCGCTTGAATATTTTAGAAGTTCAACGTTTGATTCGTTTTACACCAAAAGTTGTTATTGCGGTTGTAAATGGTTGGGCTGTCGGAGGAGGACATTCACTTCATGTGGTTTGTGATTTAACTTTGGCAAGTAAAGAGCATGCTATTTTCAAACAAACTGATGCTGATGTAACCAGTTTTGATGGTGGATATGGTTCTGCATATTTGGCAAAAATGGTTGGACAGAAAAAAGCTCGCGAAATTTTCTTCCTAGGACGAAATTATTCAGCACAAGATGCTTATGAAATGGGAATGGTAAATGCTGTTATTCCACATGAAGAATTAGAGCAAACAGCTTATGATTGGGCTCAAGAAATTTTAGAGAAATCACCAATTTCTATTAAAATGTTGAAATTTGCAATGAATTTAACTGATGATGGCATGGTAGGACAACAAGTTTTTGCAGGTGAAGCTACAAGATTAGCTTATATGTCTGATGAAGCTATTGAAGGTAGAAATTCATTTTTAGAAAAAAGAAAACCAAATTTCGAAAAGAAATATATTCCTTAATGAAAAAGCCAAATCAATTTACTGATTTGGCTTTTTAACTTTTAGAAAATTACAGTTCCATTTATCTTTACACCGGTTTCAATAACTTCAAATGATCCCATTGTTGTTACTTCAAAAGTTCCATTAAAAGTAAATTTACATTTAATAACATCTGTACCAGCAACAGAACTCACTATCTGTTCTTGTGTTAATGTATATGTACCAGAAGTACTTGTGTACATCTTTCCATCTCTAGTAATATGTATGCTATTCTCTGATGCTGAATCTGCTAATTGCGAAGAGTTTTTGTTTACAATAAATCCATTAAATTGATTTACGCCATTAGTATATAATAATAAATAAGTATACTCACCATTCATATTTGTTTTTGTAGCAGCACCATTACCATTCTGAAAAGAATTGTTGTTGAGAACTCCTATAAATTCACCTGAAGTAAAATTTAAATTGATACTTTGACCTGATGAATTTCCTGGATTATTAATTGTAGATGATGCGTCCGTTACATAATCTGGAGTGCAAGAAAAAAACAATGAGGCTGTCAAAAGACAAGAAATACTAAAAAAAGTTTTAATTTTTCTCATAAAAGTTAATTTTGATTTAATTTATTTAAGTTAAATTCAAATGTATATAATTAGATTTATATAAGTCTAGATATTTTTATTTATTTTAAAGTAATTGTCTATTTTTGCGATTAAGCATAATTTTACAGATGAAAAAAATTATTTTATTACTATTTATCTTAATTAATTTTTCTGGGTTTTCTCAATCTTTTTTGGACTTTTGTTTTAAATCTAAAGATGTTGATGGGTCAATTTTAATTTATGATGAAAATAAAGATACCTGGTTGTTTAATATTGAAAATGATGTTAAACGAAATTCACCAATTGGTTCGTTATTTAATATTCCAAGTACGTTAATAGCTTTAGATTTAGGTGTTATTTCGAACGATCCTGGAGAAATTATGTATTGGGATGGAGTAAAACGTTATTATTTTGGAACACCTAAATATAATTGGAGTTGTAATACTAATTTAGATGAAGCTTTACTTTATAAAAATGATTGGTATTTTCAGAATGTATCAGATTTAGTTCGACATAAAAATTATGATTTCTTTTTGAAAGATTTAGATGTTACCAATTTAAAATTTAATCATAAAGAAAAATATTATTGGCATTTTGGAAATTTGTTATCAAACCCTGAACAACAAATTAATTTTTTCAGGAAACTATATAAACAAGAATTTTTATTCGATAAAAAGCATCAAAAATATTTGTTTGATAGCATGTTAACCATTAATAATCCCAATTATACCATTCATGGATATGAAACTTTTAATGTGTATAAAGGAGAACGAATTGATTGGTGGGTTGGAGTTTTGAAAACAAAAGAAAATACCTATTATTTTTCAATTCGAATTTTTGAAGATGTAAATAAAACCAAATCAGGTGATTTTAATAATAAGAAATTTGAAATTGCAATTGAAATTTTTAGGCTATTAGGTTATATATAAAAAGCGAATTTGATTTCAAATTCGCTTTATTTTTTTAATTTAAATGCAAAACTATAACCTAAAAATGCCATTGGAATATAAGCAAGAATCAAGTCTGTTAATGTAAACCATGTTGGTGAAGGTACCATGAAAACCATCATAATTCCACCAATTAAAAAAGCTAAACCAATTACCAAGGCTAATATTTTTCGATATGTTTTAGCAATTAAAGCAGTGATAAAAGCTCCAACTAAAGTTCCGATTGCATGAGCTAAAAAGGGAAACAAAAAATGCTTAGGTTCAAATAATGGAATAGCAGCTTTCAAGCCTTCTTCTGTCGTAATATCTATTCCATTTGGTGGAGGAATAATACTTCCACTGATATTGATGATTGACATGTTTACAAAACCACCAATAAATAAACCTAAAATAACTGCTAAAATATTCAGCAAAATCTTTTTCATATTATTAAATATGTTTTTTCATTATTAAACAAGTTGATGTTCCATGAGCGTAAATTTTTCCACTTTCATCAACTAAAGAAGCTTCTATCATTGCAGTAGTTCTACCAGCATGGATTATTTTTCCGACTGCTATCGTTTTACCTGTATTTTGAGTTACAGCTTTTATAAAATTTACTTTTAATTCAAGAGTTGTAAATGTAAATTCGCTTGTCAAAGTGCTCAATAAAGTACATCCCATGGCAGTATCTAATATAGTTGAGATTACACCACCATGTACGGTTCCGACGGCATTATAATGAAAATCTTGAGGAATGAATTCGAAATTTGCTTTACCGAAATCAACTTCATTTATCGCAATGTCTAATGCAGACACAGCAGGAGCTTCAGGAATTTCTCCATTTTGCATTCCTCTTAAATAGTCTAATCCACTTAAATTTTTCGAAAGATTAATTGCTTCAAAACTATCTCCGTAGTTAAATGTTTTTGTTTTATTATGTTTTGGGTGCATCCGTAATTAATTAAAATCTTTTAAATAGTTCATTCCTTCAGTATATAATTCTGTTGGAATATTTTTTGCTTTATAATCAGATGAATCGATCAATTCGCCGTTGTCGTAAAAGTAAAAAATTTGTTCTACAATTCGATCAGTTGCCGCTTTGTTATTAATTTTTTCTATAACTACTAAAACCAATTGATCATTGTCATAATAATAGGTTTTGTTTAAAGAAATTTCATCATGTTGTTCGTATAAAACCGAAAATAATTTTTCTGTATCTAAGAAATAATAGAAAGATGTATTGTAATTTAATTCTTTTCCATTTTTATCGATTAAAGTTCCATTTTTAGTTTCTGGAATAAATGTATTATTTTGAATGATGTTTTGGATTTTACTTTCAATCTCAACAGATTTGTTTTGTTGACCAAAAGAAACTACTGAAAATAGTAGTAAGGCTAAGCTTAAAAATATTTTTTTCATTGGTTTAATTTTATGCGATTAGGTTGATTAGCTACTTCCCAAGCTGTAGCAAATATAAGCTTTATTCGTTGATGCATCTTGTCAAATTCTATTTTATCGAAGGTGTCAGTCGGTTGATGATAATCAACATGTGTGCCGCTGTAATAAAAAATTACAGGAATATTTCTTTTTGCAAAATTGTAGTGATCAGAACGAAAGTACATTTGTTCTGGATGATTGACTTCGTTAAATTCATAATCTAGAATCAATTTTGTGTATTTTTTGTTGGTTGATTCAGATAGATCATGTAATTCTTGACTTAATTTATCTGAACCAATCAGATACAAATAATCTTTGGATTTAGCATGTTTTTGATCAGTTCGACCAATCATATCAATATTTAGATTACAAACGGTATTTTTTAAAGGAAAAAGCGGATTGTTTACATAATAATTTGAACCAAATAAACCATATTCTTCACCTGTGCAATGTAAAAATACGATGCTTCTTTTTGGGCCATTTCCTGCTAGTTTAGCTTTTTGAAATAATCGTGCAATTTCCATAACTGCAGATGTTCCAGAAGCATCATCATCGGCACCGTTAAAAATCTCACCATTTGCCATACCAACATGATCATAATGCGCCGAAATGACTATGTATTCATCCGGAAATTCGCTTCCTTCAATATAAGCTACAACATTTTCGCTATCGTTTAATTTTGGACTAAACATGCGACGCATATTTTTTGAAGGAACCATTTGAAAATAATCTTCGGTTCCGGGTGCTGCTGCAATTTTTAAATCTTTATAATAATCTCTAATAAAATTTGCAGCCATTTTTTGACCAAACTCACCGGTTTTTCTTCCTTCCATTTCATCTGCTGCAAGTACACCTAAATTATTGATTAGATTTTGTTTCGAAACAGAATTGAGATAAAATTCAAGTTGCTCAGTTTCCTTGTTAGACTGTGCATTTATTGTAAAAGTTAAAAAAGCTGTTAAACAAAGTGAAATAACATATTTTCTCATTTCAAATTTTTTATAAAGATAGTATTTTAACTAAAATAAATAACTTTAAATATGTTCTGTATTATTATATTTGTCCAAATTTAATAAGAATGAAAAAAGTTGTTCTGATTACGGGTGGTTCATCTGGAATAGGTAAAAAGGTTGGTGAGTATTTAAATGATAAAGGTTTTATTGTTTATGGAACAAGTCGTAATCCTGATCATGTAAAAAATTCTAAAATTAAATTAGTTGCTTTGGATGTTCGCGATTCGGAATCTATTAAAAAAGCAGTTGCTTCTATTATTCAAATTGAAAAACGATTGGATGTTGTAATCAACAATGCCGGAGTTGGAATTACTGGACCTTTAGAAGAAATTCCTACAGATGAAATCAGAAATAATTTTGAGACCAATGTTTTTGGACCTATAGAAGTTATGAAAGCTGTTTTGCCTCAAATGCGTTTACAAAAAAACGGTTTGATTATCAATGTTACTTCGATTGCTGGATACATGGGTTTACCTTTTAGAAGTGCTTATTCTTCTTCAAAAGGAGCTTTAGAAATTTTAACTGAAGCGATTCGTATGGAAGTTAAATCATTTGGAATTCATATCACAAATGTAGCTCCAGGAGATTTTGCAACAGATATTGCATCGCGTCGTTTTCATGCACCGGTCATCAAAAATTCGCCTTACGAAAAAATTTACGCACAACAATTAGCAACGATTGATGAACACGTAAATGACGGAAATGACCCAATTGAAATGGCTGAAGCAATTTATAAAATCATCAATTTAAAACAACCAAAAGTGCATTATAAAGTCGGAGCTTTTATGCAAAAATTCTCCATTTTTTTGAAAAGAATTCTACCTGATACTGTTTACGAAAAAATACTAATGAATCATTATAAACTATAACCAGAACAATAAATTATTTATGAAAAAAATTATTACAGTTTTATCTCTTTTTACAGGTTTAATATCTAATGCTCAATATGTAAAGCATCAAAAGATTGTGGTTGACGTATCTGCAGGTTATGCCGTTTCATTAAGTTTAGATAGAAATAATGATAAAACTAATTTTAATGTCGATAACATGCACGGTTTAACAATTGATGCGTCTGCATTTTATCGTTTGGGATTTAATTCTATGCACATGGTTGGATTAAAAACTACTTATATAAAAGGGACTAGTTCAAGTGATATTTTTGGAAATTTTGGAGAATTTGGAGAATATGAATCAAATCAGGTACAAAAAAAATACAGCACTTTTTTTATAGGACCTTCATATAGAATGGATTTAACATCTTTTACAGGTAAATTTTCTTCTTCACTTTCAATTACACCAGGTTTTTCTCAAATTGTAGGTGATTTAACCAGTACTAAAGGTGAAGCGACTGTAAAAGCAACTGGTTTTGGAATTGGTCTTTCTGCTGTAAACTCTAGAAGAATTTTTGAATCTTTTGATTGGTTGTTGAGAATTGGATTTAATTATAGTAATTATTCTAAGTTTAAAACTGAAAATTCGGGTTCACAAATGATTGTTAATTCATTTGATAATGTTTCTTTTCATGTTATTCGTGGTGAGTTAACTACAGGTTTTAGTTATAAATTTTAAAAGCAAATAGTTTGTTTATCGATTCAGATTCTTTTATCTTTAAACTTTAAAAAGTGAAAGATGAAATTTTTTATTGATACAGCAAATTTAGCTCAAATTAAAGAAGCTCAAGAATTAGGAGTTTTAGACGGTGTAACCACCAATCCGTCTTTGATGGCAAAAGAAGGAATTACAGGTAAAAATAACATTTTAAAACATTACGTGGATATTTGTAATATCGTAGAAGGTGATGTAAGTGCTGAGGTTATTGCAACTGATTTTGAAGGTATGATTCGCGAAGGTGAAGAACTTGCCGAATTACACGAACAAATTGTAGTGAAAATTCCGATGACTAAAGACGGAATTAAAGCTTGTAAATATTTTTCTGATAAAGGAATTCGTACAAATGTTACTTTGGTTTTCTCTGCTGGCCAGGCATTGTTAGCAGCAAAAGCAGGAGCAACTTATGTGTCTCCCTTCTTAGGTCGTTTAGATGATATTTCTACAGATGGTTTGCAATTGATTGATGACATTCGTTTGATTTATGATAACTACGCTTACGAAACCCAAATTTTAGCAGCCTCTATTCGTCATACCATGCATGTTGTTAATTGCGCAAAAATTGGTGCAGATGTAATGACTGGACCTTTGTCTTCAATCACTGGATTATTAAAACATCCATTAACAGATATTGGATTAGAACAATTTTTAGCTGATTATGCTAAAGGAAATAAATAAATTTTAAAGCCTTCTATTTTGGAAGGCTTTTTTTTGTAAAAATGTTTTTAGAAGTAATTAAAAACTTAAAATTTACTTAAAATTTACTTAAAATTTTAAAATTTGGGCTTTCACTTATACTATGAATTAATAAAAATCAGTAAAAAATAGTATCTTTACTAAATCTCAAAAAATATTTAAAATAAGATCAAAATTAGATATATGCTATTACTTATAATTTCAGTTTTTATTGTTGGCTTTGCTATTTTACTTCTCAGGCCTGCAAAAGATTCAAAGTATTTCAAATTCCTAAGCATTCTACCTTTTAGTTTATTTTTATATTTTTTATATTTCATTCCTGAAATTCAATCTGGACAAAACAGTCTGATTTTTGAAAATCAATGGATTCCAAGTCTTGGAATTTCTTTAGATTTTAAGATTGATGGATTATCCTTACTATTTTCTTTACTTATAACGGGCATTGGAGCGCTTATTTATCTCTACGCTTCATCGTATTTGAATAAAGATCCATACATAAATAGATTTTATTGTTATTTGACCATTTTTATGGGAGCGATGTTGGGTTTGGTTTTGTCTGATAATCTAATTTCGTTATTCATGTTTTGGGAATTAACAAGTATTTCTTCTTTCTTTCTTATTGGATTTAATACCACCAATGAAGAATCGAGAAAAAGTGCACTTTGGGCATTATCAATAACGGGTTTAGGAGGTTTCTTTTTATTAGCTTCATTCGTAATGATGAATTCCATTACAGGAACTTTTTCAATTCAAGAGCTGTTAAGTCAATCAGAAGTACTTCAATCTAATTATCAATATTATGTATTAATCGCTTTCTTTTTATTAGGAGCATTTACAAAATCTGCTCAATTTCCATTTCATTTTTGGCTTCCTGGTGCAATGAAAGCACCAACTCCAGTTTCAGCTTATTTACATTCGGCAACTATGGTAAAAGCTGGGATTTATTTGATTGCGCGTTTCACTCCGATTTTATCAGATGGTGAAGTTTGGAATTTTGTTTTAATGAGTGTCGGTGGAACCACAATGTTAGTTGGAGCTTTTCTGAGTGTTTTTAGAGTTGATATGAAAAGTGTTTTGGCATATTCGACCATTTCAGCTTTAGGGATTCTTGTTTTTTTATTAGGAATTGGTTCAGAAACAGCTTTGTTAGCAGCAGCGACTTTTATATTAGTTCACGCGCTTTATAAAGCTTCTTTATTTATGGTAACCGGAATTGTAGATCACGAAACACACACAAGAGATTTAACCGTTTTGTCTGGATTAAAAAAGAAATTGCCAATTGTTGCTGTATGTGCTGTAATTGCGGCGTTATCTAGTGCTGGTGTTCCATTGACATTCGGATTTATTAGTAAAGAGATTATTTACGGTTCTACTTTTGATTTTGATTATTGGACATACAATAGTGTTTGGATTTTAACAGCGTTAGTATTGGTTACAAATGTATTCTTAACAAGTGCTGGTCTATTAGTTGGAATTCGACCATTCTTTGGGAAACTACCCGAAAAATTTGAAAACATTCATAAACCAGATTATAAACTTTGGTTACCAATTGTGATTTTGTCTGTGTTTACATTGCTTTTTGGAATTTGTCCTTTTCTTGCTGATCAAGGAATTATTTCATCAGTTACCACATCGATTTTACGAAGTTCAGTAACTCAAGAACTTCATTTATGGCACGGTTGGAATACGATTTTACTTCTTAGTGGTGCAACAATCGTATTGGGGACAATGCTTTATTTTGTAATCAAACCTTCGCATAGAACAATTGAAAGATTTGATAAGTTAAATGAAATAGGACCTAAAAGAATAATTACAATTATGGCAAATAATATAAAAATATTTGCCTTCAAATACACACGTTTTTTTCATAACGGATATTTGAGAAGTTATATTTTATTTATCATTGTTTTCATCATTGGAATCGTTGGATATAAACTATTCTCAGATGTAACTTTGAAAATCAATACAAATGATTTATCGCCATTTAGAATTTATGAATTTGTAATTTTTGTTTTAATTATTTCTGCAATTACAGTTATCACGTTAACACAATCTCGATTAACTGCAATTGTTTCATTAGGTGTTGTTGGATTATCAATCTGTTTGATTTTCGTTGTTTATGGAGCTCCAGATTTAGCAATGACGCAGTTTGCAATTGATACTTTGACCGTTGTTTTATTTGTATTGGTATTATTTAAGCTTCCTGCATTTTTGAAATTTAGTAATACAAAAAATAAAATACGAGATGTTATTGTTTCAACTGCTTTTGGAATTTTAATAGCCATGATTACTTTACAAGCATTGGTTTATCCATCAAATAAAGAAGTCAGTAAATTTTATGCAGAAAATGCCTATATCTTGGCAAAAGGAAAGAATGTTGTAAACGTTATTTTAGTTGATTATCGAGGAGTTGATACAATGATCGAAACTATTGTATTGTCAATTGCGGCAGTTGGAGTATTAAGTATTTTAAAATATAAAACAGAAGATGAAGAAAGAAGAGAATAATAGTAGACCCAAACTTGATACGATTATTTTAAAAACAGCAACGAATTATCTTTTACCATTATTGATCATGTTTTCTCTTTTTGTTTTGATTAGAGGGCATTATTTATCTGGTGGAGGTTTTGTTGGAGGCTTAATTGCATCTATTGCATTTGTTTTACATTCATTTGCTTACAACACAAAACGAACCATCTCGTTGTTTAGATTTCGTCCACTTTTTCTAATTCCAATGGGATTGAGTTTGTCGTTATTCAGCGGTTTGTTGCCACTATTAATTTCAAAACCATTTATGACAAGTATTTGGTTTTTAAATAAAGTTGATGTAATCGGTGCATTTGGTTCTGCACTTTTATTCGATCTCGGAGTTTATCTTGTTGTAATTGGAGTTGTTTTAACTATCATATTCACTATTTCTGAAAATGTTTAATATATGGAATTATTATTAGTAATATTAGTCGGTGTACTTTATTCAGCTGGAATTTATATGATGCTTCGTAGAAGTATGGTTAAATTATTAATCGGAATTATTCTACTTGGAAATGGAGTTAACATTCTCATTTTCTTGATGAGTGGGATCACAAAAGGAAAAGCTCCAATTATTCCAGAAGATCAAATTGGATTTCTAGAAGCTTATGCAGATCCAATTCCACAAGCATTAATTTTAACAGCTATTGTAATTAGTTTCGCATTAACAGCTTTTGCTTTAGTTTTATTAAAAAAAGCTTATACATTAACAGGAACAGACGACCTTGATTCGCTAAATATTCAAGATTTAGATATATGACAACAAATTTTATACTTGCACCAATAATCGTTCATTTTATCACAGCCATAATTTTATTATGTTTCTGGAAAAAGGTTTTGGCTCAAAAAATAATTAGCGTAATTGGTAACAGCATTGCTTTTATTTTATGTGTAAAATTATTTGAATTAACTTTAACAAACGATGTACTTGTTTTACAAACCGGAAATTGGAAAGCACCATTTGGGATAACATTTATTTCTGACACTTTAAGTGCAATTATGGTTATGTTAACCGGAATTGTTTCTTTAGCCGTTGGCATTTATTCGACCTCAGCATTAAACGTGAGTCGAATTCGTTTTGGATATTTTTTTACGTTTCATTTATTAATAATGGGACTTTTAGGAGCTTTTTTAACAGGAGATATTTTCAATTTATATGTTTGGTTTGAAGTTGTAATTATTTCATCTTTTATATTAATGACCGTTGGTGGAAAAAAAATGCAGATGGAAGGTGCAATCAAATATGTAACAATGAACATTTTAGCATCATCGATTTTTTTGACTGCAATCGGAATTTTATACGGAATTACTGGTAGTTTAAATATCGCAGATATAGCAATTAAAATTCAAGAAGTAGAAAATAAAGGTTTGGTTACCGTAACATCTTTATTATTTTTTGTAGGTTTTGGAATTAAATCAGCTATTTTTCCATTGTATTTTTGGTTGCCATCATCGTACCATACAACACCTTCGGCAATCGCAGCTATTTTTGGAGGCTTGTTAACAAAAATGGGAGTTTACGCTTTGATTCGTGTCTTTACAATTATTTTTATTCCTGATAATTTCACGACAATTTTGTTTATTGTTATTGCAATTTTAACCATGTTTACTGGAGCTTTAGGAACTTTAAATAAGAAAAACATCCGTAGAATTCTTTCCTATTTAATTGTTTGTCACATCGGATATTTAATTGCTGGAGTTGGTTTGTATACCGAATTAGCCTTTACAGCAATCATATTCTATTTGATTCACGATGTAATTGTAAAAAGTAATATGTTTATGATTACCGGTGTGATTGTAAAAATTCGCGAATCAGTTGATATGACACGTCTGGGAAGTTTACTAAAAGATTATCCAAAGTTTTCAATGCTTGCTGCTTTGGTATTTTTATCACTTGTAGGAATTCCGCCTTTATCAGGATTTTGGCCAAAAATTTTATTATTAAAAGAATCTTTTACTCAAGGAAATTACATCTTACTTCTAACTTTAATTCTAGCAAGTTTTGTTACCTTGTTTGTGATTATCAGAATGTGGATTGAAATTTTCTGGAAAGAATCTCCAAAACCATTAACTGAAGAAATGGATCATTTTACGCCGATGCCAAAATCTGGAAAATTTGCGCTAATTGCTCCAATTGTGTTTCTGACATTCGTATCTTTATTTATAGGATTTGGAGCAAATAATATTTTTAAATTATCAGAAAAAGCCGCATATGAATTAAAGCACAAAGAGATTTACATCGATGCCGTAATGAAAACAAATACATAATGTTACAGAATTTTTTACTAAATATATTGCTAACTTTAGTTTGGGTTGCCTTGACCGGTGAGCTAAACTATACAAATTTTGGGTTTGGTTTTACTGTCGGATTTTTACTTTTATGGTTTTTAAATCGAAGAAGAACTTCAAACCATGATTATTTTTTACGCGTTCCTAAGATTTTTGCTTTTATGTTGAATTTTTTATACGACATGATAAAAGCAAATATTGAAGTTACTATCGACGTTATTACGCCAAATTACAATATGAAACCAGGAATTGTAAAATTCGAAATGGATGCTAAATCTGATTTTGAAATTACCATGTTAGCTAATATGATTGCTCTAACTCCTGGAACTGTTGTTATTGATATTTCAAAAGACAAAAAATACATGTTTATACATGCTATGTATCTAAAAGACATCGATGGATTTAAAAAGAATTTGAAAGAAAGAACTGAAAAAAAACTTCTAGAAATAATTAGATAATGGATATAGAAACGTATTTAGCATATGTGGTTATGCCAATTATATCTTTAGCGATGATAATTGTTTTAGCTCGTTTAATTAAAGGACCTCAAATAGTTGATCGCGTTATTGCATTAGATTTATTAATAACAATCGGAGTTGGATTTATTGCTTTGTTTAGTATTATTACAAACAATTATAACTTTTTAGATGTTGCAATGATTCTTGCACTAATTGCTTTTTTAAGCACAGTAGCTTTTGCCTATTATTTATATAAAAGTAAGAAAAATGACTGATATTTTAATTATGATATTAAGCACGCTTGGTGCATTATTTATACTCGTTGCTTCGGTAGGAATTTATAAAATGCCTGATTTTTATTCACGACTTTCAGTGACTATAAAAGCGGCAACTTTAGGAGTTGGAGCAATTTTGATTGCAGCTGCCTTATATTTTGCTGAATTTTCGGTAACTACCAAAACCATTTCCATTATATTTTTCTTGTTTTTGACAGCTCCAGTTGCTGGTTATCTAATCGGAAAAGTTGCTTATGTAAACGGTACAAAATTATGGAAACATTCGATTATTGATGAAATGAAAGATGATCCGGATAGTTTTTGTACCATGGTCAAAGAAAATGAAGAAGAAGCTCAATCAAAATCCGATTCGAATAAATCCAAATAATATTTATAAGCACATTTAGTTTTTCTAAATGTGTTTTTTATTTAAATTAGAGTTGATGTTTAGTTAATATTCATTTTGTTAGTTTGAAATTATAAAACAACAAAATGAACGCACTTTTTTTTAAATCAACATTTATTTTTTTAACGCTTATTCAATTTAATTGTATGGCTCAAATCAAAAATCCTGTAATTGCACATCGAGGTGCTTGGAAAGAATTTAATTTACCACAAAACTCCATTGCTTCATTAAGAAAGGCAATCGAATTGGAATGTTTCGCAACCGAATTTGATGTGCATTTGACCAAAGATGCTAAAATGGTGGTGAATCATGATCATGATTTTTATGGTTTAGATATTGAAACGCATACTTACGAAGAATTAAATACACGTAAACATCCAAATGGTGAAAAGTTACCAACTGTTGAAGAATATTTATCTGAAGGATTAAAACAAAATAAAACCAAATTGATTTTTGAAATCAAAACTTCTAACATTTCTCTTTCTAGAACTTATTTAATGATCGATTTAATTAAAGATTATCTTGATGATAAAAAGTTAGAAGAGCAAATCGAATTTATATTATTCAGTTATGATGCGTCAATTTACATCAAACAACAATTGCCTAGTTACAAAATATCGTATTTAAATGGCGATAAAACGCCTCAAGAAATCAAACAAATTGGTTTAGACGGAATTGATTACAATCATAAAGTGTATCAAGAAAATAAAAACTATCTAAAAGACGCTCGAAAATTAGGTTTGATTACCAATTCTTGGACAGTTAATAAAGAAGATTTGTTTTTGAAATTACTAGACGAAAAAATAGATGTCATTACTACAGATTATCCAGCTCAATTTCTTGAAATTTATGCTAAACTTAAACCATAAATTAAACTAATTTTCAGCCAAATATTAGTAAAAATAATAACATGTTTAGAAAAAATATAAATCTGAATAAATAAACATAATGTTTTTTGTGAAATATGTTTTTTTACGTTTAAAAATATTAATTTTAGAGCGCTAAAAATCTAATATGGAAACTTTAAATTATGACAAGAAAAGCCTTTCTAATGAAGTGCTTTTAGATTTATATAAAAAATTATTGAAACCTAGAATGATCGAAGAAAAAATGTTGATTTTGATTCGTCAAGGAAAGGTTTCTAAATGGTTCTCAGGAATCGGACAAGAAGCAATTGCAGTTGGGGTAACTTCGGTTTTAGAAAACGATGAATACGTGTTGCCCATGCACCGTAACTTAGGCGTTTTTACTTCAAGAAATATTCCATTACATCGTTTATTTTCGCAATGGCAAGGTAAAGCAAATGGTTTTACTAAAGGTCGTGATCGTTCGTTCCACTTTGGAACGCAAGAATATAAAATCATAGGAATGATTTCGCATTTAGGTCCGCAATTAGGTATTGCAGACGGAATTGCGTTAGCGCATAAACTTCGTAAAGAAAACAAAATTACTGCTGTATTTACAGGTGAAGGTGCAACCTCTGAAGGTGATTTCCACGAAGCATTAAACGTAGCTTCAGTTTGGGATTTACCTGTAATGTTCATCATCGAGAATAATGGTTACGGACTTTCAACGCCTACAAACGAACAATATCGTTGTGAAAACTTAGCTGATCGTGGAGCTGGTTATGGAATGGAAAGTTACATCATCGATGGAAATAACATTCTTGAAGTATATAACAAATTAAACGAGTTAGCTATTTCCATGCGTGAAAACCCTCGTCCAGTTTTAATCGAGATGAAAACGTTTAGAATGCGTGGACACGAAGAGGCGAGTGGTACCAAATACATTCCACAAGAATTATTTGATATGTGGAAAGTGAAAGATCCGGTTGAAAACTATAAAAAATATCTTTTAGAAAACGGCATTTTAACTCCAGAATTAGACGAAGCTTTCCGCGCAGCAATCAAAAATGAAATAGATACAGATTGGCAAAAAGTTCAAGAAGAACCTGCTATCGAAGCAAGTTTAGAAGAAGAGCTTAACGATGTGTACAAACCCTATACTTTTGAAGATTACAAACCTTCAACTCAAACCGAAAACATTCGTTTTATCGATGCGATTTCGCAATCCTTAAAAGAATCGATGGAGAAATATCCAAACATGGTAATCATGGGGCAGGATATTGCAGAATACGGAGGTGCTTTTAAAATTACACAAGGATTTGTTGAAGCTTTCGGAAAAGATCGCGTGCGTAATACGCCAATTTGCGAAAGTATTATCGTTTCAACAGCCATGGGACTTTCAATCAACAAATACAAAGCAGTGGTAGAAATGCAGTTTGCCGATTTCGTTTCAACCGGATTCAATCCAATTGTAAACTTATTAGCAAAATCACACTACCGTTGGTTAGAACATGCCGATGTGGTGGTGCGTATGCCTTGTGGTGGAGGAACTCAAGCAGGACCTTTCCATTCGCAAACTAACGAAGCTTGGTTTACTAAAACGCCAGGTTTAAAAGTAGTTTATCCGGCTTTTCCTGTAGATGCCAAAGGATTGTTAAACACGGCAATCAACGATCCAAACCCTGTAATTTATTTTGAACATAAAGCCTTATATCGTTCAATTCAACAAGAAGTTCCTGTAGATTATTATACTATTCCTTTCGGAAAAGTAGCAATGATTAAAGAAGGAAATGATGTTACCGTGATTTCTTTCGGAGCTGGAGTACATTGGGCTATGGAAACCTTAGAAAAACATCCAGAAGTTTCTGCAGATTTAATCGATTTACGTTCATTACAACCTTTAGATTACGAAACCATTTTTGCTTCGGTTAAGAAAACAGGTAAAGTAATCATTCTTCAAGAAGATACGATGTTTGGTGGAATTGCAAGTGATTTATCGGCTGCTATTATGGAAGAGTGTTTCCAATATTTAGATGCACCAGTTAAACGTGTAGCAAGTTTAGAATCGCCTATTCCGTTTATGAAAAATTTAGAAGAGCAATATTTGCCAAAAGCTCGTTTTGAAAAAGAATTATTAGTACTTTTGGACTATTAATAACACACAACTAAAATATGAATACAATCACATCATCAAACTTTAACTTTCCTGGACAAAAGTCGGTTTATAAAGGTAAAGTTCGTGAAGTTTATAACATCAACGACGATTTATTGGTAATGATCGCTACCGATCGTTTATCAGCTTTTGATGTAGTAATGCCAAAAGGAATTCCTTACAAAGGACAAATCTTAAATCAAATCGCAACTAAGTTTATGAATTTGACTTCGGATATTGTTCCAAACTGGTTAATCGCTACGCCAGATGCTAACGTTGCTGTTGGTCATTTATGTGAACCGTTTAAAGTTGAAATGGTAATTCGCGGTTATTTATCTGGGCATGCAGCTCGTGAATATGCAGCTGGAAAAAGAATGCTTTGTGGGGTTGAACTTCCAGAAGGTTTAAAAGAAAACGATAAGTTTCCAGAGCCAATTATCACACCAACAACAAAAGCTGATTTAGGAACACATGACCAAGATATTTCGCGTGAAGCTATTTTAACAAACGGAATTGTATCAGAAGAAGATTATTTAATTTTAGAAAAATATACCAGAGATTTGTTTCAACGTGGAACTGAAATCGCTGATTCTCGCGGATTGATTTTAGTAGATACAAAATACGAATTTGGTAAAACAAAAGATGGAATTATCGTTTTAATCGACGAAATTCACACGCCTGATTCTTCTCGTTATTTCTATGCAGATGGTTACCAAATGCGTCAAGATAACAACGAACCTCAAAAACAATTATCTAAAGAGTTTGTTCGCCAATGGTTGATCTTAAATGATTTCCAAGGAAAAGAGGGGCAAGTGGTTCCGGAAATGACAGATGATTATATCTATTCAGTTTCTGAACGTTATATTGAGTTATATGAGAAAATCATGGGTGAAGAATTTGTAAAAGCAGACGTTTCGCACATTGAAAATCGTATCGAAGCAAATGTAAATGCCTTTTTAGCATCTTACACAAAATATTAAAAAGTTATGTCAATCATCGAATCATTAAATTGGAGATATGCCGCAAAGAAATTAAACGGCGAAAAAGTCTCTGATGAAAATGTAGCTAAAATAATCGAAGCCGCACGTTTGGCGCCAACATCATCTGGTTTACAACCTTTTGAAATGTTTGTAATCACCAATCAAGAATTAAAAGAAAAGATTCATAAATTATCTTTTAATCAATCGCAGGTTTTAGATTGTTCGCATTTGATTGTTTTTGCAGCTTGGGATCATTATTCGTTAGATCGTATCAATCATTACTTTGATTATTACGAGGCTGAACGCGATCTTGAAAAAGGTTTTTCTGACGGTTATAAAAACGGAGTGACCAAGCAATTAACAGCCATGACTACCGAACGCCAGTTTGAACATGCCGCACGCCAAGTATATATTGCATTTGCATTTGCTATGGCCGAAGCAGCAGCTTTACGAGTAGATTCGTCTCCGATGGAAGGTTTTTTACCTAACGAATTAGATGAACTATTACAGTTTAAAGAGAAAAACTTACGCAGTGTTTTATTACTACCGATAGGTTACAGAGATGAGGTGAATGATTGGCAAGTACAGCTAAAAAAAGTACGAAAAAACACCGACTTTATGGTGCATCACATAAAATAAAACAAAAGCTCGGATGAAAATCTGGGCTTTTACTGTTTTAAATATTCGTAAATCGAATTTATTTCATCTTCAGTCATATAATTTGTAATGTTGTAATGCACACTTAACATGGAATATCCGCTTTTAGATATATTTGTCTTGTAGAAAACTTCGTTATTAGTCCAATTATTAAAAGTCATGTAATCAACACCTCTCAGTTTTGGACCAATTATTTTTTTATCAATTGCGTGACAAGCACTACATTGTTGAGTAAAATTATCTTTTCCGGAAATGTTTTTGTTTAATTCATTTTGTATTTGATGATCAATATCTTCTGTTGATAAATTTGGCGTATTTTCAATCTCCGAATTGTGTTTTTCTGTTTTTGGAGTATTGAATAAGTCACCAAAATTAAAATTTGGAGTCAACGCTTCAACGATAACTAGAATCAAACAAATAGATAAAATTATTATTAACACTTTTTTCATGATAGGTAAGTTGGTTTGGTTTTGATTTTAAGAACCTTAAATTACCATTTTAAATGATTTCTTTTACTATAAATTTTAAAAAAGTTATTTGTATTTAGAATTTTTTTATATTTATCTTCATAAAAAATATCCATGCTATGAAATCAAAAATTATTATTGCTCTATTTTTATTAATCAGTTCATTTTCAAATGCGCAAGAATTAGTTTGGCATACCGATGTTAATAAAGCAATTACCGAATCTAATAAATCAAAAAAACCGCTGTTACTTTTCTTTACCGGAAGTGATTGGTGCGGTTGGTGTATTAAGTTGCAAAAAGAAGTATTTACGCAACCCGATTTCAAAAAATGGGCAAAAGATAATGTTGTTTTGTTGGAATTAGATTTTCCTAGAAGAACTGCACAAGATGAAAGTCTAAAAATGCAAAATGCGCAAATCCAACAAGTTTTTGGTGTTCGAGGTTATCCAACTATTTGGTTTGTAACTGCTCAACTAGAAAATGAAAAAGTAAATTTTGCACCTGTTGGAAGCGTTGGTTATGTTGCAGGCGGGCCTGAAAAATGGATTGAATCTGCAAAAACTATTTTGGCAAGTAAAAAATAAATTGAATTACATAATTTTTTTAGGTTATTAATTAAAAAAGGAGTTGAAAATAAATTTCGACTCCTTTTTGTTATTATAGAACTAGCTATTAATTCGTTTTTTGTTCTTTGTTGAAATAAACTAAGTAATAGTACATTTGTTTTTCTTCATCCCAACCTTTTTCGATAAATTTCTCAGCAGATTCGGCATTAATAAAATCTAACTTAATCTGAACATTTGTATCTAAATTAATGACGTTTTTAATTTTTTTACGTGCATCAGAAACTGCATTATTTGCAATTGGGAAATTGGTAGTATCTTCAATCGAATATTTTTCTCCGCGATCTACTTTATAATTTTTGAACTCAGCTTGTAAATCTGGATTTTCAATTACTTCGTTTAAGAAATTTGTTTCTTCAAATTCATCATTCTTAGCAAAATAGTTTACTGAACGATTCATAAACATCACTTCTTCCTTTTTATCTTCAGCAGGAAGAACGACATCTTTGGCAAAATCTTGAACGAATTTCAAGTATTTTTTCGTCATGAAATTTTCATCTTGAAACGCATCAACACATAAAAAATGTTCCAACCAATAACGCGCATCGTAACGGTTGCTATCGATGGTTAAGATTTTATAACCTTCTTCTTTTTTGTAATTAAAAATAATACAACCTTTGTCAAGTTTGCTAAGATTGATTCCTTGTTGCAAAATCATTTCAAGGTTAGATCCGTTTTCTTCGAATTGTAAGAAATCTGCTTTGATCTCACTTTTGAAGATTCCAATAGCATCAACCACATTATTATCGATAGAAACATTAGTCAAATGTGCAACATAAACTTCCCCGTTTTTAATGTGCGGATGGTTTGATTGATCAAATAAATGCTTGGTTATTTTCTTTGAAATTTCGTGAGAATTATTTGGATTGGTAAATAATTCTGAAGCAAAATTATACATTTCGTTATAATCTAAATCTACATCATGCGTAAATTGAAAATAATTTTCTTCTTTTTCTCGAAAAGATTTAAAGAAATAATCTTTCAATAAAGGCATAATTTCATCATTTACAGTAAAAGTGTTTTCTGATAAAAATATAGCTTCATTTCTACTTTTGTTTCCCACACGATGGATCGATAATGATTCGATTTGTGTATTGAATAAATTGATCATTTGCGTATTTTTTTTGCTAAATTAATAAGTTAAAAAAAGAAAACCTTTTGAGTTTTCTTTAGTTTGATTTTTATTTTGAAAGCTTTTAATATGAATTGTCGTCATAACCGAAGTCAGAAAAATCTTCGCCACCTTCAAACATATCAAAATCTTCATCGTCGTAATCGTCGTCAAAATCTCCAAACATATCATCGTTGGAAAGGGGAGCATTGAAATCTTTTACTGGAGCTTCTGCTGGTAAAACACCATGAGCGAACAACAAAGCAGGAAGTTCAGTTTCTTCGGATTCGTCATTTTTTTCAATAGCTGCTAATTCAACAAAGAAAGTCCACATATTAAACGGATCGTAAACGTATAAAATCTTTGTTTGACTTTCGTATAAAATTTCAGACAATACAATATCTGCCATCGTTTTTTGCTCACCAGGAACATCGCCCATATCAAATAAAGGAATTTCTTCATCCTGAATCCAATCTTCATCACATGTAAAAAACGAACCACCTTCTGAACCATCAAATCCAAAAGCATTTACTAAAGCATTGTGCAAATCTTCTAATGTATTATCGTCAGAAATGGCGATGTCTCTAAAAATATCTTCTTCTGCGTCTAAAATCGCTCTGAATTTATAAATCATAATTGTCAATTATTTGATGTTACAAATGTATTATTTTAAAATGTTAAAACCTTTTTTTTAAAAATGAATTTATAAACAATTTAATTAGTTAAAGGCTTAAAAGATTAGTTCATGTTATTTTTGAATTACCCTATTTATAGCTTCAATTTATTTTTTTCTGTTGAGAATAAACTGTACTTTTATTTTTTTTTTAATTAAACTAAGATGAAATTATCGTTTATATTTTTAATTATTGGAATTCAATTTTTAAGTACGACAAATGTGTTTGCTCAAAATACGAAAACCAAGAAAAGTGAAAAATTGATTAAACCTTATCATCCAGAAGATGATGCAGCAGCTCAAATTAATGCTTTATTAATTCGCGCTAAAAAAGAAAATAAAAATGTCATTCTTCAAGCGGGCGGAAATTGGTGTGTTTGGTGTTTGCGTTTTGATGATTTCAGAAAAAAGAATAAATCTGTACGCGAGAATTTAGCTAAAAACTACTTGTATTATCATTTGAATTATTCGAACGAAAATAAAAATCAAGCTGTTTTTGATAAATATGTTCCTGAAGGTACCAAATTGGGATATCCATTTTTTATTATTTTAAGTAAAAATGGAGAAGTTTTAAAACTTCAAGAAAGCGGATCATTTGAAAACGGAATTACTTACGATGCTCAAAAAGTGATCGATTTTTTGGACAAATACAAAAATTAAATCGGAATGATTGCTTCATGTTGTTTTTCTAAAGAATATAGTTTTAATTCAATATTCTTGTTTGTGAAGTTATGAGTTTTATACTGAAAAGTATTAAATTGAATGGATTACGTATAAATAGAATTATAATTAAATCTCAGATTGTTTAAAGTTTTAAAAGGTGTAAAAAAATATTAATTATGTAAATAAGCTGTTAGGATGAAAATTCAAAAGATATGATTTACTTAATTTCAAGCAAAAAAAATCAGCTTAAATACAAATAGGTTTACAAAATAATTCTATTGTATTTAAGCTGATTTATGAGAAAAAACGGATTCTAACTATCTAAAGATTGTAAAGAAACCAGTTTGGCATACGTTCCGCCAAGGTTTAATAATTCTTCGTGAGTTCCTTGTTCTGCAATTTCCCCGTGATGCATAACTACAATTTTATCTGCTTTTTGGATGGTTGATAAACGGTGTGCAATGACAACCGAAGTTCTGTTTTGCATCATTTTTTCTAAAGCATCCTGAACCAAGCGTTCGCTTTCTGTATCTAAAGCTGAAGTTGCTTCATCTAAAATCATAATCGGTGGATTTTTTAGAATCGCACGTGCAATTGAAATACGTTGTTTTTGACCGCCCGAAAGTTTATTTCCAGAATCTCCAATGTTGGTATTTATGCCTTCTGGAAGATTAGCTACGAATTCGTAAGCATTAGCAATTTTCAAGGCTGTGATAACTTCTTCGTCTGTTGCGTTTAACTTTCCAAGTTTAACGTTATCTGCAATGGATCCGTTAAACATAATTGAATCTTGCGTTACCAATCCCATCTGATTTCGTAATGAATGCATGGTAACATTTTTTATGTTTTCATCATCAAGTAAAATCTCACCATTATTTACATCATAAAAACGCGTTAGTAAATTGGCAATTGTACTTTTCCCCGAACCAGATTGTCCAACTAAAGCAATCGTTTTTCCTTTCGGGATGTCTAGAGAAAAATTCTTTAAAACGGCATCATCATTATAAGCAAAAGTTACGTTTTTAATTTCAATTCCTTTATCGAATGATGAAATTTCTTTTGCATTTTCTTTATTAATAATTGGATTTTTAACTTCTAAAATTTCAAAAACGCGTTCTGCTGCAGCTAATCCATTTTTCATTTGATATGAAGCTTTTGAAATTGCTTTTGCCGGAGTTAAAATGTTATAAGCTAAACCAATATACATTAGGAATTCTGAACCTTTGATTGATTTTTCTACTAAAACTAAATTTCCACCATATATTAATAGAACTCCAATAATCACAATTCCTAGAAATTCACTCATAGGTTGTGCTAAGTTATTTTTCTTAGCAATTGCATTGGTTAACTTAAATAAACGATTCACCGAATCTTTGAATAAATTCGAAAAATAAGCTTCGGCATTGTAAGCTTTAACTACTTTTAATCCACTTAAAGTTTCTTCGGTAATTGAAATCATGTAACCACCTTCTTGTTGTGCCTTGGTTGATTTAGCTTTTAAAGTTTTTCCAATCTTAGTAATAATTAAGGCTGAGATTGGCATAAAAATAAATACAAATAGGGTTAATTTCCAACTAGTGTAAAACATAAATCCTAGCGAGAAAAGTATGGTAAGTGGTTCCTTAATTATTAGTTCTAATATAAGAAAAAAAGACGATTGAACTTCGTTAATATCACTAAGCATGCGAGACATTACATCACCTTTTCTTTTTTCGGAATAATAAGAAACAGGTAATGATACAATTTTGTTGTACATTTTTTCGCGTAAATCACGTAACACACCATTTTTTAATTTGGTGATATTTTGTAAAGCAAAATAATTAGATAAATTTTTTAGTAAGAAAGTAATTAAAACTAGGCTTACTGTAATCATCAATCCATAATAAACACCATATTTATTGGAATATTCGTTTACGTAATAAAATAAATATTCTTGCCAATTTCCAATAGCATCTATAAATCCTGTATATTTTGGGTATTTTGTTACTTTCTCTCCATCTGCAAATAATACTTGCATAACAGGAAAAATAAAGACCATTCCAATGGTACTGAAAAGCGCATATAAAACATTAAAAAAAATGTTTAAGACTACGTTTCTTTTGTACTTTTTAGTGTAAGGAATTATTTTTTTTAAATTGTCGTCCATAAAATTTATAAATTCAAATCTTTGATTATGTTTTCAATTTTGTCAGATAAATAAGCATCTGCATCTTTGATTTCTTCAACATTTTCTATTGGCATATTTGCGCTCATATAGAATTTTATTTTAGGCTCAGTTCCACTTGGGCGAGCACAAATTTTACTACCATCAGCTAAGTAATAAATCAATACGTTTGATTTTGGAAGTTTTAAATCTTCTAATTCTTTCGTATCCATATTTAAAGCTTTTGAACTTTGATAATCTTCAATGAAAACTACGCGTTCACCGTTCAATTCAGAAACCGGATTCTCACGTAAATTCGTCATGATTTGTTTGATTTCGTTTGCGCCTTCAATTCCTTTTTTAGTGATTGAAATCAAATGCTCTTTAAAGTAACCAAAATCAACATATAAGTTTTCTAACTCTTTATATAAACTACTTCCTGATGCTTTTGCAATTGCAGCAATTTCGCAAACCAATAGGGTAGAAGCAACGGCGTCTTTATCACGAACAGCATCGCCAACCATGAATCCGAAGCTTTCTTCACCACCTCCGATGAATTTTAATTCAGGGAAATCTTTAATCATTTTGGCAATCCATTTAAATCCGGTTAAACCGACTTTACATTCAACACCGTAAGCATCTGCTAAATTGAACATCATTGGAGTAGAAACAATCGTTGAGCCGATGAATTCTTTACCTGTGATTTTATCGTTGCGTTTCCATTGTTCTAATAAGAAAGCGGTCATGATTACCATGGTTTGGTTTCCGTTTAATAAAACCATTTTGCCATCGTTGTCACGTACAGCAACTCCTAAACGGTCCGAATCTGGGTCTGTTCCGATTACGATATCTGCATTTGTTTCATCAGCTAATTTCAAAGCCATGGTTAAAGCTTCTGGCTCTTCTGGGTTTGGTGATTTTACCGTTGGGAAATCTCCATTTGGTTCTGCTTGTTCAGTAACGATATTTACATCGGTATAACCTGCTTTAGCTAAAACATTCGGAATAGCTTTAATTGAAGTTCCGTGTAACGAAGTGAAAACAATTTTTAGATTTTCTTTCGCTTCTGCTGGAATATTGAAACTTGCATTTTCGATTGCAGAAATGGCAAAAGCTTCATCAACTTCTGTATTGATGTATTCAATTAACGATTCGTTTGCTTCGAATTTAATATCTTCATATTTTAAGCTTTCGATTAAATCGATAATTTCTTGGTCTTGTGGTGGAACCAATTGTCCGCCATCTTCCCAATAAACCTTGTAGCCGTTATATTCTGGTGGATTGTGTGAAGCTGTTAAAACAATTCCTGCTTGACAGTTTAAATATTTTACTGCAAAAGACAATTCGGGTGTAGGACGTAATTCCGAGAACAAGAATACTTTAATTCCGTTTGCCGAAAAAACATCGGCAACCACTTTAGCTAACGTATCACTGTTATGACGACAATCGTAAGCAATAGCAACTTTGATTTCTTGGTTTTGAAAACTTTGCTTTAAGTATTGCGATAATCCTTGTGTATTTTTTCCTAATGTATATTTGTTGATTCGGTTGGTACCAACGCCCATGATTCCACGCATTCCGCCCGTTCCAAATTCTAAATTTTTATAAAACGCATCTTCTAATTCAGCAGGAGATGAAGTCATTAAATCTTTTACTTTCTCTGTGGTTTCAGAATCGAAAACAGGCGAAAGCCATTGTGTTACTTTTTCTAATATGTTTGATTTGATTTCCATTGGTGTTTATTTTTCAATTTTAAGTGTTTCTGAAACTTTGTATCTTTTTTCTTTCTTATTTGTTTTTAAGATTATTTCTCCTAAAAAACCAGCTAAGAAAAGCTGTGTTCCTAAAATCATCGTTGTTAATGCAATATAAAACCAAGGATTACTTGTGATTAAAATTGCCGGTTCTCCAACGGTTAATTTGTATATTTTGTAAATTCCGATAAACAACGTGGCGCAAAATCCAATAAAGAACATTAAAACGCCTAAAGCTCCGAATAAGTGCATTGGACGTTTTCCGAATTTAGATAAAAACCAAATGGTGATTAAATCTAAAAATCCATTGATAAAACGACTCATTCCAAATTTTGACGTTCCGTATTTTCTAGCTTGGTGTTTTACAACTTTTTCGGTGATTTTATTAAAACCTTCGTTTTTAGCAAGTACCGGAATATAACGGTGCATTTCGCCATAAACGTTGATGTTTTTCACGACTTCGTTTTTGTAAGCTTTTAATCCGCAATTGAAATCGTGAAGTTTTAAATCAGAAGTTTTACAAGCTGCCCAGTTAAATAGTTTTGAAGGTAAGTTTTTTGATAAAACCGAATCAAAACGTTTCTTTTTCCATCCCGAAACTAAATCGTAATTATCATTTACAATCATGCGGTATAATTCTGGAATTTCATCTGGACTGTCTTGTAAATCGGCATCCATGGTAATGATTACATCTCCTTGAGCTTTTTTAAATCCGATATTTAAAGCTTGAGATTTTCCATAATTTTTCTGAAAACGAATGCCTTTTACATTCTCATCTTTTTTTGAAATTTCAGAAATAACATTCCAAGAATTATCAGTACTACCATCATCAATAAATAGAATTTCGTAACTGAAATTGTTTGTTTGCATTACGCGAGCAATCCAATCGTGTAATTCGGGTAACGATTCTTCTTCATTTAATAATGGAATTATGATGGATAAATTCATTCGTAAATTATTTCGTTTGAGGCGTGTTTGAAAATTCAGAACGGTTTCTAAAAATTAAAGCAATTAAAATTCCTGCAACAGAAAGCATTGCAATTCGAATTACCGAAGATGAAATTAGTCCACCAAAAGCTAATGGATTTGTTTTTTGAACTTCTGCAATTGAAGCGGCAATTTCTTCTTGAGTTCCGTTAGATTTCATGATTTGCTCAACATACATATTTCTTAAAGTTTCTTTTAATAATTCCCCTGTTTCAGGATCAATTACACTGTAAATTAAAAATTGTACAATTGTAGAAATAATAATTCCGATAGAAATCGTTAAAATATAGGGAGTAAAAGCTTCTTTAAATGTAATGAAACCACCAATTTTGTATTTAGACAAAGCAGTAGAAATCAATCCGAAAAGGATAATAACAAACAATAAAATGAATCCGTTTGCTGTTGATGCCATAATGTTGTAATCGTAAAAATAAATTCCAACGTTGATTAAACTTAGGATTAAAGCTAGAAATAATCCGAATTTGATTCCAATATTTTTAATTGTTTGATTCATGTTTTTGATAAATATATAAGAATACAAATATAGTAAAATGATAGTTACAGAAATGTTATATTTCTTTGTAAAAAAAGTGGTATAAATGTTTGTGTTTTGAGATTAAATTGTAAATTTGCAATCTGAAATAGAACAAAAATAATTTATAACAAAAAGGTAACGGTTATTTACACCTTTATTCGTAAAGCTTCAAAGTAACTTTTATCCATTAATTAAAAACAAGGTTTATCATGAAAAAAGGTATTCACCCAGAAAATTACAGATTAGTAGCGTTTAAAGATATGTCTAACGAAGACGTATTCATCACAAAATCAACAGTTGAAACTAAAGAAACTATTGAAGTTGATGGAGTAGAGTACCCAGTATTCAAAATGGAGATTTCTAGAACTTCTCACCCATTCTATACAGGTAAATCTAAACTTATCGATACTGCAGGACGTATTGATAAATTCAAAACTAAATACGCTAAATTCAGTAAATAATAAACTGAAATTTACATATAAAAGCCATTCTTTTTTAGAATGGCTTTTTTTGTTTTCGTATTTTTACACCACTATTTTGTACATTTGAAAAAAACATAGACATGAATTATATTTTATACGACGGAGCGGTTAGGAATAATCTTTTACCTTTTACTTTTACTCGTCCAGTTGCTGATATTCGAATTGGAATTTTGACGATTCGTGAAAAATGGGAGAAATTTCTAGGCACAACTACAACTACAATTACAGAAGAATATCTTTCAGAAAAATATCCAATGATTGAATTGGAAGAAAATGTGATGATTAATGCATCTTTTTTACCAAATCCTGAATTGGTTGAATTGATTGAAAATCTTCAAGAAAATCAAGCGATTGTTTATGAAGATGAAATGGTTGCTTTTTTTACGACTAATTCTCAAGATGAGATCGATTTTGAATCGTACGAATTAATTGATTTTGAAGGAGATGTTTTAACAGTTGAACATACTTGGGATATTTTCCAGAAAAACGATGCTGCTATTCGTGCAGATTTTGATCTGTTAACAGCAGATCGTGAATCTGAACCAATTCCTGCGACTGTAAATGTTTTAGGAACTGAACATATTTTTATAGAAGAAGGAGCTGTATTAAATTTCTGTACGTTAAATGCAACTACAGGTCCAATTTATATTGGTAGAAATGCAGAAATTATGGAAGGTTCTGTAATTCGTGGTCCTTTTGCGCTTTGCGAAGAAGCTCAGGTTAAATTAGCGACTAAAATTTATGGAGCTACAACTGTTGGACCGCATTGTAGAGTAGGTGGTGAAGTGAATAATTCTGTTATGTTTGCGTATTCAAACAAAGGGCATGACGGATTTTTAGGAAACGCAGTTTTAGGAGAATGGTGTAATATTGGCGCAGATTCAAATAATTCAAACCTTAAAAATAACTACGAAAGTGTTAAACTTTGGAATTACGAAACAGAACGTTTTGAAAATACAGGCTTGCAATTTTGTGGATTGATGATGGGAGATCATGCTAAATGTGGAATCAATACCATGTTTAATACGGGGACGGTTGTTGGAGTTGCAGCAAATGTTTTTGGGGCAGGTTTTCCAAGAAATTATATTCCTAATTTTACTTGGGGAGGAGCTCAAGGCACGCAAGCATATTTGCCTAAAAAAGCTTTTGAAACTGCTAAAATCGTTATGGCACGTCGTCATGTAGATTTTGATGAAATGGAGCAAGCGATACTTCAACATGTGTTCGATGAAACCAAAGAATGGCAAAAATAAAATCATAAAAAATCCCTATTGACATTTGTTTTTAGGGAATTTTTTGGCAATAAAAGACACTATCTTAAAAGGTGTGTAAGTTTTAAAATAATGGGGTTTGACTTTTAATTAAAGTTGAACCCTTTTTTTTAGATATAGTTAAGAACTGATTGAGGATTAATCCCCAATTTTGGATTGGCATTGACCATTTTTTGGTAGCTTCTCTTAATCCCAAATATACGGATTTTAAAACAGTATCATCCGTAGGGAATGATAATTTATTTTTGGTGTGTTTTCTGATCTTATCATTTAGATTTTCGATTAGATTAGTGGTGTAAATTATCCTTCTGATTTCTATAGGAAAATCAAAGAATACCGTAAGTTCTTCCCAGTTTTCTCCCCAAGATTTTATCGCATATAGATATTTATGATTCCATTTATTAGCAAAATCTTCTAAAGCACTTTTAGCAGCTTGTTTGGTTGGAGCATCATAAATTTGTTTCATATCTTTTGAAAATTCTTTCTTATCTTTCCATACCACATAACGTGCTGAATTTCTGATTTGATGAACCACATACTCAAAACCTATTTTTTTCCATCTTTGTACAATCCTACAGTAAGATAAATTGTCTTATTCATAACCTTTGAACATTCACGAACTTTAAAAACGATACCATCCATCCAAACAATCGAATAAACGGGATCTAATGGTCGATTTTGCCAAGCTATAATATCATTTGAGACCGACTCTGTTATTCGGGATATAGTTGAGATAGAAATATCAAAATTATACACTTCTCTGATTTGTTCTTCAATATCACTAACACTCATTCCTTTAGCATATAAAGATACAATTACATTTTCTAATCCGTCAACTATGTTTTGTCTTTTAGGAACAATCATTGGGTTGAAAGTAGCTTCTCTATCTCTAGGAATTTGAATTTGAGATTCGCCAAAAGAAGTTTTTACTTTTTGTTAGAATATCCGTTTCTAGAATTTGATACGCTTGATTTCTCATGTTTATCATATTCTAGATGTGCATCTAGTTCACCGTTTAAAATCGCTTCTAAACCACGTTTTTGTAATTGAGCAAGGAAACCATTTAGGTCTTCGCCTGTTTTGAATTGCTTTAAAAATTCATCCGATAATAAATCTTCTTTTCTCATAAGACCATATAAATATTTAAGTTTAAACAAAAAAATAATGGGGTTTTAAAATCCCCATTATTTTTTCTGTTTACATAGTTTATGTTATAATGCCTTTGAACTTTAAGACTTCGGTTGCGTTAGGGATTGGAGCGGTATCCTTTTTTTTGTTTTATATTAATTATGAATAAACTTTAAAAATTGGAGATTCTGAAACAAGTTCAGAATGTTCTGTGTTTCTATGCAACTATTTTAACAATAATTTTCTTGATATTTACCATTCGCTTTAGCTATTGCAAACGCTTGTTTTAATAGTTTGTTTGCAATAGCTATTTTAATTACTCTTTCTGGTTTTCCAAGGCTTTTCAATCTGTCGTACATTTCTTTACAAGTTTTGTTACAATGTTTAGCTGACCAACTGCACATATAAAGCAACTTTCTGATTTGTGCTTTACCCATTTTACAAATATGTCCTTTTCCCTTTACACTGGTTCCACTTTGATATATTCTGGGACTAAACCCTACATAAGCGATGAGCTGTTTATAATTCTCAAACTTCTTGAAGTTATCGGTTATCAAAGATAGCATCATTGCGGTTTTTCTACCTATGCCTGGAATACTCTCAATATTCTCGATAGTCTGACCGTATTGCTGTTTTGCTAATCGTTCCATTTCTACTTCGATTTTATGTTTGGTTTTTTCAAGATTGGAAAGATCTTTTTTTATAGTCTTTTCTAAAAATTTGTCTAACGAACCACTGCTTTCAAAGGCTTCTAATTGGCGTTTGTTTTGTTGGATTTGTTTATTTAACAGTTCAACTCGTGTGTATAAATGTCGAAGCTTCGTACAATTTTCACTTTCTTGTTCCCACTGTTTCAAGTCATACTTTTCACCATATTCGGCTATTGTTCTTGCGTCTTTTTTGTCCGTTTTAGCACGATAAAGCATTGTCTGACTAAAACGCTTGATCACCAAAGGATTTTCTACACAAACTTTAATATTCCGACTGCTTAAAAAAGTAGCTAATGGGAAATAATAACTGCCCGAAGCCTCCATAACAACCCAATCTACTTGTTCTATCAAATTTAACAACTGTTTAAATCCTTTTTCTTCATTAGGAAAAACAAAATAATCCCATCGTTCTTTTCGCTTAAAACTTACATCAAAAGTTTGTTTGCTAATGTCAATTCCAATAATTTTACACATACATAAAATGTTTTATCAGAAAAGAAATTACTACACTAATTTACCTATTCTAAATACAGGCTTTATAACCTAATGTTCTGTCCAAATTTTGTAGTAAGGGTAAAGGAACTAACATTCTGAACGGTCTTATATGACAAATGACAATCAATAGTCTTACTTCTTTACCCTTTCTTTTCTTTCTCGATTTACAATATTTAAAAATAACTATTTGCAAACATAGAATGACACTTACAAAGAATAAAAAAAGATATAGCGGAAAGCCCGACCGAGCGGTTTCTACTTAATACAATTTTACTCCTACATATATAATGAGCGAGGGAACGTCCAAAAACTAACCTATCTTTATATTTAAAAGTTTGTAAAACTCTTTTAAAATTGCTGGATGACCTGGCCAAGCTGGTGAAGTCGTTAAATTTCCGTCGGTAATAGCAGCGTCGGCAGCGATTTCTTTATAAACACCACCTGCTAATTTAATATCAGGACCAACAGCCGGATATGCGGTTAAAGTTCTTCCTTTTAAAACTTCGGCAGCAGTTAAAACTTGAATTCCGTGACAAATTGCTGCAACAGGTAAATTTTTATCGAAAAAATATTTTGTAGCCAAAAGTACCCCTTCGTTCAAACGAATGTATTCTGGTGCTCGACCGCCACAAATATATAAACCCGCATAATCTTCAAGATTGATATTTTCGAATGTTTGATTTAACTGAAAATTATGTCCTCTAAGTTCGGCATAAGTTTGAAAACCGACAAAATCATGAATAGCTGTAGCAATGATTTCTCCTTTCTTCTTTCCTGGACAAACTACATCAACTTCACATCCTACTGATAATAAGGCTTGATATGGAACCATGATTTCGTAATCTTCAACAAAATCACCTGCTAACATTAATATTTTTTTTGCCATAATTTCTTTTATTTTTAAGTTTCTTAAATTTATAAAAAATATTAAAATGAAAGAAATAATATCTTGGAACGATTTCGAGAAAATCGATATTCGTGTTGGCACAATTATCGAAGTGAAAATTTTTGAAAAAGCTAAAAATCCGGCTTATCAACTTTGGATTGATTTTGGCGAACTTGGTATTTTAAAATCATCTGCACAAATTACGAAATGCTATTCGCAAACCGAAATCCTTTTTAAACAAGTGATGGCTGTTGTTAATTTTCCTGAAAAACAAATTGCTAATTTTATGAGTCAATGTTTGGTATTAGGTGTTGTTGGAAATGATAAAGATGTTGTTTTAATCGAACCTGAACGCAAAGTGACGAACGGATTTAAAATTGGATAAAAGACGAATAAATTTTACTTTTGCAAAAAAAATCAGCATGAACATAAAATTACTTGCCATCGGAAAAACAGACAATAAAGCTTTACAAACTTTAATTGACGATTATACAAAGCGATTGTCGTTTTATGTTAAGTTTGATTTGGAGGTAATTGCCGATATTAAAAACGTAAAAAACTTATCTGAAAAGCAACAAAAAGAAAAAGAAGGCGAACTGATTTTATCTAAAATTGGAAGTTCCGACCATATGATTTTGTTAGATGAAAATGGTAAAACTTTTTCGAGCGTAGGTTTTTCTGAAGAATTACAAAAGAAAATGAATGCTGGCATTAAAACATTGGTTTTCGTTATTGGCGGTCCTTACGGATTTTCTGATGAAGTTTATAAAAAAGCAAACGGAAAGATTTCTCTTTCCGCTATGACTTTCTCTCACCAAATGGTGCGCTTATTTGTAATTGAACAAATTTATAGAAGTTTTACGATTCTTAAAAACGAACCATATCATCATCAGTAAAAATAAACTTGAATTTTTGGTTGCAAACTATCGTTGGTTGTTACATTAACCATTTCTTGAATAAATTTTTCTGTTGAAATATTTTTATCAAAACTCAAAACTTTTTGTCCTTCAGATTTTTCAGATACAAATTCTAATTGATTAATAGGTAAATAAGCAATTTGATTTTTAATTGAATCCATATATAAAAAATACACCTTTTTTGAATCAGGATGCATGCCCTCAGCATATTTTTTATTTATCAAACGTTGAACATCAGGGACTAATTTTGAGATAGGTAAACTACTTTCGATACTAAAAACCCAATCCGTATTTCCTATTCGATTATTTTCATTAATATCGAAATTTCCTTCGTTAGTTTTGGTAATGTAAATTGGAGATTGTTCAATTAATTCTGTAACAATTGATTTATCAGCTCGAGAAATTTTCATTTCATTTTTAGCACATGAAGCTAAAAACAAAGTCGATAGGATTGGTAAAATCTTAATTATTTTCATACATTTTTTGGATTAATTTCACACATTCAACTGCTTCTTTTACATCATGAGCACGTAATAACTTTGCTCCTTTCATTAACGAAATAGTATGTAAAACAGTAGTTCCGTTTAAAACTTCATTTGGTTCTGTGTTTAAAAATTTATACAACATTGATTTTCGTGACAAAGCAGAAAGTACTGGTAAATTAAATTCGTTTAATAATTCTAGCTTATTTAAAACTTCATAATTCTGATTTAATGTTTTAGAAAATCCAAAACCTGGGTCGAGAATTACATCTACAATTCCGTGTTTTTTAGCTGTGGCAATTCGTTCCGAAAAATAAAACATCATATCTTTCATGACATCCTCATAATCGGTAAATTTTTGCATATTCTGTGGCGTACCTTTCATGTGCATCATTATATATGGTGCTTTATAATTACCCACCACTTCAAACATTTTTTCATCTAAAAATCCGGCAGAAACATCGTTTATTATTGAAGCACCAACTTCAATACATTGTTTGGCAACTTCAGCACGAAAAGTATCAATAGACAAAATTGCTTCAGGAAATTCTTTAGCTAAAGCATTTACAACCGGTAAAATACGTTGAAGTTCTTCACTTTCAGAAACAAAAGGTGCGTTAGGTTGTGTTGAATAAGCTCCAATATCAATTATCGATGCACCTTCAATTAACATTTTTTCGGTTTGTTTTAAAAAAGCATTTTCGGATGTATATTTTCCACCATCGTAAAATGAATTTGGCGTGCAATTTAAAATTCCCATTACTTTCGGAACTTCAAAATCCATCAATTTCCCATTACAATTTATCGTCATTTTTTATTTTATATAAATATCAAACAAATTTAATCAAATTACGATGTATAAAATTTTAAAAGCTGAAGTTTATTCTTATTTTTGATAAAAAATATAGAATTCACAATGAATAATACTTCAGAACAATATAATAACATCATCACCATTTGTAAAAATTTATATTCGAAAAAATTACAAGATTACGGATGTGCTTGGCGTATATTAAGATTGCCTTCTTTAACCGATCAAATTTTTATTAAAGCACAACGCATTCGCAGTTTACAAGAAAACGATGTTAGAAAAGTAGATGAAGACGAAACTTCTGAATTTATTGGAATCATCAATTATTGTGTGATGGCTTTAATTCAAATCGAGAAAGGAATTACAACAAAACCCGACTTAACTAACGAAGAAGCTATTGCGCTTTATGACAAACACATCGAAGAAACTAAAAATTTGATGTTGAATAAAAACCACGATTACGGTGAAGCTTGGCGCGAAATGCGTGTGAGTTCTTGTACAGATATTATTTTACAAAAACTTTTACGTGTTAAACAAATTGAAGATAACCAAGGAAAAACTTTGGTTTCTGAAGGTATTGATGCCAATTATCAAGATATGATTAACTATGCAGTTTTCTCATTGATTTTAATGGGATTAGCTGAAACTAAATAATTAAAAAAATATAACATGAAATTTATAACTCAAATCGCCCGATTTTTTGTAGGATTTTTATTCATTATTTCTGGATTAATTAAACTAAATGATCCCGTTGGATTTTCATTTAAACTAGACGAATATTTTTCTGAAGCTGTTTTCAATCTTCCATTTTTACAACCTTTAGCTTTAAGTATTGCTGTTTTTGTTGTCATAGTTGAAGTTGTTCTTGGCGTTTTATTACTAATTGGATTTAAAAAGAAATTTACTTTATGGAGTTTATTTTTAATGATTTTATTCTTTACATTCTTAACTTTCTATTCGGCTTATTTCAATAAAGTTACAGATTGCGGATGTTTTGGTGATGCTTTAAAACTAACACCTTGGCAATCATTCGGAAAAGATGTGGTTCTTTTAGTTTTGATTTTAATCTTATTTGCTGGACAAAAATATATTTTACCAATATTCAAATCTTCAGGTTTAAATTACGCAGTTTCAATAATCACATTAATTTTATGTGGATATTTAGGATTTCACGTTTTAAATCATTTGCCTGTGATTGATTTCAGAGCTTATAAAGTAGGAACAAATATCCGTAAGGGAATGGAAATTCCAGATGGAGCTCCAAAATCTGAATACGACATCATCTTTAAATACAAAGTTGATGGAGTTGAAAAAGATTTCAAAATGGATGAATTAGCTAATTTACCTGCAAATGCAGAATTCGTTTCGCGTGAAGAAAAACTTTTAGTAAAAGGTTACGAACCGCCAATTCATGATTTTTTTATTGAAAAAGATGGTGAAAATTATTTGGACCAATTTTTAGAAGAACCAAAACTTTTAATGTTTGTGAGTTATAATCTTGATTTAGCTTCAGAAGAAGGATTAGGTAAATTAAACGAAATTTCAAAACAAGCAGAAGATAAAGGTTATCAGGTGATTGCGTTGACAGCTTCAAATATCGAAACAATATCTAAATATAATTCTGAATTTAATTTCAATTTTGATTTCTATTTCTGTGATGCTACAACTTTAAAAACAATTGAAAGAGCAAATCCGAGTTTAGTTGTGGTTGAATACGGTACAATTGTAGAAAAATTACATTGGCAAGATGCTGCTAAATTAACTTTAAAATAATTTGTTACGTTATTTTTTAAATAAATTAGGCTATGGAATATTAACACTTTGGGGTGTTATCACGGTTGTTTTCTTTTTGTTTAATATTTTACCTGGAGATCCAGCTCGAATGATGTTAGACCAAAATGAAAACTCTGAACAATTAGCAATCATCAAAAAGAAATACGGTTTTGATTTACCGATTTCACAACAATATGTAAATTATTTAAATGATTTATCTGTTTTGTCGTTTCATTCAAAAAACACAGATAATTATACGTTCTTTGACCAAGACAAATACAATGGGTTTAAATTATTTAGTACAAAAAATACAGATGTCGTTTTAAAAGCTCCTTACTTAAGAGAAAGTTTTCAAAAAAATGGTAAAAAGGTAACGGACATTATTGCAGAAACATTACCAAATACGATTTTCTTAGCGTTTTTTGCAGTTGGAATTGCAATTTTCTTAGGAATCTTTTTAGGAATTTTGTCAGCTTTATATAAAGACACCGCTTTTGATAAAACCATTGCAATCATCAGTACATTCGGGATGAGTTTACCGTCTTTCTTTTGTGCGATTCTTGCTGCCTGGATTTTTGGTTTTGTGTTAAATGAATATACCGGATTAAACATGACCGGAAGTTTATACGAGGTAGATGATTTTGGCGAAGGCGTTCATTTACAATTAAAAAACAGTATTTTACCAGCGGTAGTTTTAGGAATTCGTCCGCTTGGTGTTGTCATCCAATTAATGCGAAATTCGCTACTTGAAGTTTTAAGTCAAGATTACATCAGAACAGCAAAAGCAAAAGGATTATCAACTGCAAAAATTGTTTATAAACACGCATTAAAAAATGCATTAAATCCAGTTGTTACAGCTGTTTCTGGTTGGTTTGCATCTATGTTAGCAGGTTCGGTTTTTGTCGAATTTATATTCGGATGGAACGGACTTGGTAAAGAAATTGTAGATGCATTAAACAATTTAGATTTGCCTATAATTATGGGATCTGTTTTAGTCATAGCAACAACATTTGTAGTAATTACAATTTTAGTTGATATGATTTATGCTTATTTAGATCCTAAAATAAAATTGAATTAATATGAAAAAGAAAGTTTTAATTACCTTATCTGTATGTGCTATGCTCTTTAGCGCATGTAAAGAAAATAATGAATCTAATATCAAAAAAGATTTAGAATCTATTGATAGTAAAATTGCTAGTGGATTTGATAATCTAAAAGATACATTAAAAATAAAAGACAATAGTAATATCAACTCTGACGAATTTAAAACGGTTACTTTAGATAAAAATTTCACATCCTTAGAAGGAACTGAAATCACATTTAAAAACATTTTAAAAGCGAATGAAGGAAAAACTATTGTTATTGATATTTGGGCATCTTGGTGTCCAGATTGTATCAAAGGAATTCCTTCTATCGAAAAGATGCAAGAACAATTTCCAGATGTAGCTTATGTATTCTTATCTTTAGATAAAACACCTGAAGCTTGGAAAGAAGCGATAGAAAAATATAAACTTAAAGGTTCGCATTATTATTTAAACGAAAAAATGAGTGGCGAATTTGGAAAGTCAATTGATTTAGATTGGATTCCGCGTTACATCATCGTTAATAAAGAAGGAAAGATTGTCGATTATAAATCCATCGCTGCCGATGACAAAACGTTCCTTTTCATTTTAAAAAATTCAGAAAAAAAAGACCAATAATATGAGACATTCAATTGTAGCCGGAAACTGGAAAATGCATAAAAATGCACAAGAAACTTCAGCTTTCTTAAACGAACTAGTAAACGAATTACCAAACGATAAAGAAGTTGAGATCATTGTTGCTCCACCATTCACAAACTTATTAATTGCTACACAACAATTAGAAGGCACAAATATTGGAGTTGCTGCGCAAAACATGCATCAAGCTGAAGGTGGTGCTTTTACTGGTGAAATTTCTGCTGATATGTTGACAAGCATTGGCGTTGACATCGTTATCTTAGGACATTCTGAAAGAAGACAATATTTTAAAGAAACAGACGGAACTCTAGCTAGCAAAGTTGATACAGCTTTAAGACACAAAATGCGTGTTATTTTCTGTGTTGGCGAAGAATTAAAAGATCGTGAATGCAAGCAATTTCAAAATGTCGTTTATTACCAACTAAAAGATGCTTTGTTTCATTTGCCAAAACAAGCTTGGGAAAACATCGTAATTGCTTACGAACCTGTTTGGGCAATTGGAACCGGAGAAACTGCAACGCCAGAACAAGCTCAAGAAATGCATCAATTTATCCGTGAACAGATCGCTCATCAATACGATCAAAACGTAGCTAACAATACTTCTATTTTATACGGTGGAAGCGTGAAACCAGATAATGCTAAAGAAATTTTTTCTAAACCAGATGTTGATGGTGGATTAATTGGCGGAGCTGCTTTAAATCCAAAAGATTTTTCTGCTATTGTTAGCGCAATATAAAGTTTAAAAGCTGTAAATTTATCTACAGCTTTTTTTATTCAAAATGGTTTTGTAAATCAATTTTAAATAATATAAATAAATAATCGATAAATCACAGAAGACATAAATCAATATGGACTTAAACAAATATTTTGAAAGAATTGGTTTTACTGAAGAATGCAAAGTAGATTTTGAAATTTTAAAAAAATTGAATTATCTACATGCAATTACAATTCCATTCGAAAACATAAATCCACTTTTAAAACTACCCGTTAAAATTGATATAAATTCGATTGTAGCGAAATTAGTTTTAAAGAAAAGAGGTGGATATTGTTACGAACAAAATACATTATTTTTACATATTTTAACTGAAATTGGTTTTGAAGTTAGACCTTTAGCAGGACGTGTTGTTTGGAATGATTCAATAAATTCAATTACTTCATTAACACATATGTTTCTGTTAGTGACTTATAATCAAATTGAATATATTATAGATGTTGGTTTCGGAGCGCAAACATTGACTTCACCACTTAAATTTGTTTTAGATGAAGTTCAAGAAACGCCTCATGAAACATACCAAATTATAAAGTTTGAAGATGATTTTGTTTTGCAAACAAGAATAAATAACAACTGGAAATCAATGTATAGATTTAATAAAAATCCGCAATATTTTGTAGATTTTGAAGTTGGTAATTGGTACACTTCTACAAATCCGGATTTCATTTTCACAAACATTCTTTTCCTTTCTAAGGCTGATAAAAATGGTAGATATTCACTTGTAAATAATATTTTTAAAACATATGATTTAAACGGTACATCAAAAACTTTAAAAATTGAAACTATCGAAGAATTAAAAAATATAATTACTTCTGTTTTTAACATCGAAATCTCAGAAGAAGAAGAATTTTTGGATAAAAAACTAAATACATTTCTTTAAGAAGCATTCGTTTTGAAATTCATAATCCAACTATTTATTAAATTAATTGATATGAAAAAACACTTTCTTATATTATTCGGATTGATTACCTCGATTTCTGTTGCGCAAACTAATATTTACGGACCTACGATTTCGTACCAAACGCAAAGTGGAAATATGGCAAAAATTGGTGGTTTTTATTTACATAATTCAAATAATAATTTTACATATAAAATTGATGCAACTGCAAATTTGGCTCATTTTAGAAATAAATTTGTAGCTATTCCAGAAGTTGGATTAACGTATTATCCAAAGACAGATTATTTAATTATACCTATGATTGAAGCAGAAGTTTCGCCTTATACCGTAACTCCAAAAGTTGGATTTTCTGTATTAACAATCATCGATTTTACTTTTGGATATGGAATTGAAACCAACACGAAAAAGGATTTAAAACCTATAGAAGGTTTTACGTTTTCTTTTGGTTTGAATATTCCTTTGAAGTGGTAAAATATATTTAAGACAAAAAAATCGGCTTTTGCCGATTTTTTTGTCTTAATAATTGAAACGTCGTTTTTTATTTAATTCCTTTTCGTTTTCTAAAATTTCTGCAGGAACAACTTTCAAAAATGATGGATGCTGTTCAATTGCGAATTCAATTTTTTCAACAATAACATCAATAGAATCATTATCGTAATCAATATCTAAAGGCTCTTTGATTACCATTGATTGTAGAATTCCTTTCTTCTTTAACCAAATTCCTTTTTTATCAAAAGATCTTCTAAAACCGTCAATCACAATCGGAACAACAATCGGTCGGTGTTCTTTAATAATATGAGCGGTTCCTTTACGTACAGGTTTAAATGATTTGGTTGTTCCTTGCGGAAATGTAATTACCCAACCGTCATTTAAAGCAATTTTAATATTCTCAGTATCATTTGGATTTACAGCTTTTTTTTCTGCAACGTCTTTTCCTTTTTCGCGCCAAGTTCGTTCTACGGTAATCGCACCAGCATAACTCATTATTCGAGGTAGAATTCCAGATTTCATGGTTTCTTTAGCAGAAACAAAATAAATATTCAATTTGGGATTCCAAATGTAAAATACATTTTTAATACTATCAACTCGTCCTTTTAAACTTGCATTAAAAACATGAAACATAGAAACAACATCAGCAAAATAGGTCTGATGATTTGAAATAAAAAGCACATTCGTTTCTGGTAAACTTTTTATAATTTCAGAGCCTTCAATACTTAATTCGTTAAATCCTCTATATCGCTTATGCGTAATAAATCCAAAGATTCTTATGAGCCATTTTTTAAAAAGAAGTACATGCCCGAACGGATCTTTTCTCAATAATCCCATAAATTTCATTTTTAGTACAATCTACAAATTTACAAAAGACTTTTTTATATAACATTATTTATAGTCTGTTTTATTTCACTTAAAATCATTGCAGTTGCTCCCCAAACGATGTGTTCTGAAATTATAAATGCGGGAACTTCAATTTCATTTGCATATGAAGTTGTCATTTTCACATTAGATATCAATCGATTATCTAATAAATCGTGAATTGGTAACTCTAAAATATGAGAAACTTCTCGTGTATCTATTTTTGGTATAATTGTTTCTGTTGTAATTCCCATAAATGGAGAAACTAAAAAATTGCTTGGAGGAATATACAATTCAGAAAATGGCTTTATAATTTCAATTTTATCTCTTGAAATTCCGACTTCTTCTTCCGTTTCTCTCAAAGCAGTTTCTTGTAATGTACTATCAAATATTTCCATTTTACCTCCAGGAAAAGAAATCTGAGCAGAATGTACACCTACATATTCTGAACGAACGATTAATAATAAATAGGTTTGCGTATCTTTGGGGTAAAATAAAGAAAGAACCGCGGATTTTCTAGGATTATGAATGGAATAGTCATAATTTTCATAATATTTTAATCGCTCTAATGGAGCCATTTTTTTATGAGCTTCTGAAGAAAGCAAAGGTTCTTTTTCAATTTTAGGGATTAATTCTAAGAATTTATCGAATAACATAAATCATTTTCTTAAGTAGAAATAAAAGTAAAAAAATTAAATATATTTATATCCTAAAAATAAATTAAAATGTTCAGTAAAGAAGAAGTACAACAACTTAAAAGACAATTTTGGATTGATTTTGCAGAAGCTTATCCAAGAAAATGGTTGTTGTTTGATACAAAAATCAAAGATTTTGCGTTTAAGTTTTATGTAGATAACAAAAAAGCAATGGTAATGCTTGATATTGAATGTAAGGACGATGAAAAACGAAAAATTTATTACGAAAAAATTGAATCTCTTCGAACAATTCTTTGGGAAGAGCATGTTCCTGATGCGCTTTTTGAAAGAAACTTATATTTAGAAAGTGGAAAATTAATCAGTCGTATTTGGGTTGAATTAGATCAAGTGAGTTCAAATAATAAAAAAACTTGGCCACGAATTTTTGAATTCTTCAATGAACAAATGAATGCTTTTGAAATTTTCTTTTATGAATATGAAGATTACATTAAAGATTTGGAATTAAATACCTAAATCAATACATTTAACTTTTACTAAAAACTCGTTGCTAAAAAAAATTTACATACTGTTTTTCTTGATTTTGTGTCTTCAAACAAAAGCACAAAATAGCGATACTATACCTAAAGTAAATTCGGTTGAGAATAATCAAAAACCGCAAAAAAAAAATAACTTTTTTAAATCAATTGAAAATTTAGTTTTCAAAAAAAAATCAACCCAAAAACCGACAACAGTAAAAGAAATTAATAAAGTTGAAACCATCAATTATGGTCCTTTTGAAGGAAAAATCATTCGAAATATTGACATCCAAACCATGGATCCATTTGGTTTTTCGATTGATGATTCGACACAAATACCGAAAAAAAGAATTGAACGACTTGGAAATAAAGCACATTTAAAAACAAAAAAATTTACAATCAGAAATATTTTATTATTTAAGCCTGATCAAAAATTAGATTCTGTAAAAATAAAAGAAAGTGAACGTTTAATGCGTACACAACGTTATATTCGAAGAGTAAAAATCACTCCAATATTAATTCCGAATAATCCTGATTCTGTTGATATCGATATCAAAGTACTAGATGCTTGGAGTATTTACCCAACTGGTTCATTATCTAATTCAGGAGGAAGAATACGTTTGGTTTCTAGAAATTTCGGAGGTTTTGGACACTATTTATCAACACAATACAAAACAAATTTCATACAAAACAAACACGCTTTTCGCGCGCAATATCAAGTAAATAATATCAAAAATACTTTTATCAATGTGGGTGGTTTATACGATATTGACTTTGCTAAAAATCATCAAAAATCAGTTTACGTTGAACGTCCATTTTATTCGCCTCTTGCAAAATATGCTGGTGGAATAACGCTTTCGAAAATTTTCTATAAAGATTCTATTCCTGATGTAAACAACAATTACGAGTTTACGAATATAAAATATAATGTTTATGACGTTTGGGTTGGTAGAGCTTTTAGAATTTCTAAACCCGAAGAAAAAAACATCACAAACTTTATCACATCATTACGATATAATGTAATCAATTATAAAGAGAATCCAATGCCTTCAAATGACCCAGAAGGTTTATATACTGATCAACGTTTTCTTTTAGGTTCACTTGCAATTTCTTCATCGCAATACAAGCAAACTAAATATTTATTCAATTATGGTTTGATTGAAGACGTGAATTATGGTAAAAACTTTTCGATAACTGGAGGTTTGCAATGGAAGAATCGAATTTTAAGACCCTATATAGGTGCGGAATTTTCAATTGGTAAATTTGTTAATGATGATTATTTTGGTGTAAATGTAGAATGGGGAACTTTTTATAACGGAAGCAAAGCTGAACAAAGTGTTTTAAGTATCAAAGGAATGTTTTTCTCAAGAATATATGAATACAGAAATTGGAAATTCAGACAATTTTTCAACCCTGAATTGGTTTATGGTTACAATCGATTGGATTACTCAAAAGATCGAATTAATTTAAATGGAATCGAAAATGGTATTGATGGTTTTTATAGTTATAATTTATTTGGAACCAAGCGTGTTTTGTTGAGTTTTCAAACACAATCTTATGCGCCAGGAAGTATTTTAGGATTTAGATCCAGTCCTTTTTTATCCGCTTCATTAGGATGGTTAGGAGATGAAAACAACAAATTTGTTTCAAATGAAATGTATTCTAAAATAGCCATTGGTATTCTTTTAAATAATGATTATCTAGTTTTTCAGAATATTCAATTTTCAATAGCTCTTTATCCAACAATTCCTGGAAACGGAAGAAACATCATCAAAACAAATAATATACGTAATGATAACTTTGATTTAATGCGTTTCAACTCTGGCCGACCAACTACAGTACCATATCAATAAAAAAAATGATTATCTTTGCAAAATGAAGATGATCCACAAAATACTGTTTTTAATTTTGTTTTCGCAAACTATTTTTGCGCAACAAATCACAGTAAATAATACGTTTACAAACCAACAATTAATCGATGGTTTCATAAACGGAACATGTACTAATGTTTTAAATGTTAATTTCAACGGCTACACTTTTCCTGATGGAATGAAAAGCTGGGGATATTTTAACAAAGCGCAATCAAGTTTTCCTTTCGATGAAGGAATTGTACTGACTACAGGTAAATTATCAGCAGCTCCTGGACCAAGTTTCGCTACTCTAAGCGATGGACCTAGCAGTTGGACTGGAGATATGGATTTACAAAACGCTGTAAATATCAACAATACATACAATGCTTCAAGTTTAATTTTTGATTTTATTCCGACTGCCAATACAATTCGTTTTGATTATATTTTTGCTTCAGAGCAATATTTAATCAACGGAACTCAAAATCAATGTAATTATACAGATGGTTTTGCTTTTATTCTTACGAATATAACTGCCGGAACAACACCTCAAAACCTAGCTTTAGTACCAGGAACAAATACACCAGTAACATCGAGTACAATCCGTGGCGCAGGTGGACTTTGTCCTGCATCAAACGCACAGTATTTTGCTAGTTACAACGACATAAATTCTCCTATTGCATATAATGGAAATACAGTTCCTATGCATGTCGAAACAGCAGTAATTCCAGGAAATACATATCGAATTAAAATCGTAATTGCTGACCAAGGAAATGCACTTTATGATTCTGCTGTTTTTTTAAGAGCAAATAGTTTTAATGCTGAAGTTGATTTAGGTCCTAATAAATTAATTGCAAATAACAACGCATTGTGTGTTAATCAAACTTTAACATTAAATGCAACAACATCTAATGCAACTTATCAATGGTTTAAAAACAATATTTTAATTCCAAATCAAAGTCAAGGTACTTACACTGTAACAGAAGCCGGAATCTATAAAGTAAAAATCACACAACAAAATGGTTGTATTTCTGAAGGTGAAATCACTGTTGAATACGATTTATTTGATTTTGAACAAACAGTTAATTTACAACTTTGTGGAGTAGCTAATGAAAATACCGCTTCTTTCAATATTAATGACGCCATCGAATTAATTACAATTGATCCATTGGACTCAATAAGTTTTTATCAAAATAACAACAATGGAGTTTTATCTGGGGTCATAAATACAGCAATACCTTTTAACGCTACGAATGGAACGCAAGTTTTTGCTCGTATTGTTTCTGAAAGTGGTTGTGAATATGTGGCTACAATTAACTTATTGATCAATTCCGAAAATATTGCTCCAATCAATCAAACGAAATGTGATGCTGATGCTAATTCAACAGATGGATTTACAAGTTTTAATTTGACTGAAATTGCTCAGGAAATTCGTATGCAAAACAATTTCGGTCAAAACCATATGATTGATTTTTATTTAACTACGCAGGATGCAAATAACGAAACCAATCCACTTCCGACTAATTTTACAAATACAATTGCTTATCAACAAGAAATCTTTGCAAAAGTTTCAATTAACGGAACTTGTGTTGCCATTTTAAAAGTTAACTTGAATGTTGTAAATACACAAAACATACCATTACAAGAATTTTCAATTTGTCAAGGTGAAATGTTAACATTAACCGCTTCCAATCAAAATAATAATTACACTTGGAACACTGGAGAAACAGCACAAAGTATTCAAGTTTCTACAGCTGGATTATATACCGTTACCTATTTTTCAATCGAAGGTTGCGAAATTACACAATCATTTAATGTAACTATTTCAAGTGGACCTACAGATGTACAAATAATAACAACTGATTTTAATGAATCTAATAACTCAATAACGATTATTGTCAACGACAACGGTGTTTTTGAATATTCTCTTGATGGAATCAATTATCAATTATCAAATGTTTTCACTGGATTAAGCGTTGGAACTTATACCGTTTATATCCGAGATTTAACTGGCTGTGGAGAAAAAGTTTTAAGTGTTTATATTTTAGATTATCCAAGATTCATTACACCAAATGATGATGGTTTCAATGATACTTGGCGTATTCCAAATTTAACTCGCATGGATCCAAATGCAATTATTTCAATTTTTGACAGATATGGAAAATTATTATACCGAATGAAATCAGAGTTTTCTTGGGACGGTACCAGTAATGGAAAACCAATGCAACCTAGTGATTACTGGTTTTTAGTAAATTTTTCAAATGGTAAAGAATTAAGAGGTCATTTCTCTTTAATCAGATAAAAAATACCCCTTGAAGTATAATCTTCAAGGGGTATTTCATTAATATACAAATTGTAAATTATTTAAACGAAGTAGCTATTTTAAGTAAGGCATCCGGATTTGAAACTCCTTTACTTACATCCATCATTTTAATATCATCATTATCAGAAGTTCCTGTAGAAAGTGGTAATTGCTGTGGAATCTTAGGAGTTTCTCCAAATAAATTTTGATATAAAACAATTGAATTTAAGAAAACCGCATCATTCAACATATGTTTAGAAGTATCCGTAAAACGTAATAAATCTACTTCATTATTCTTAGGATTATAACCTTCTTTTCCTTCATAAGCTGAAGCTAATACAGTAGCAAAATTTATTACTCCAGCATTTGGTAAAGCTTTCGCAGCGTTATTCACATTTTCAATTAAAACAGGCTGATAATCTTTGAAATCAGAACTTCCAAATTCAAAAGGAGCCATTAATTGATATACATAAGTTGCTACACCAGGACTGTTTTTAGCCACTAAGTCATGTAACATTTTAGTATTCGAATTAAATTTATCAACTTCCTGAATCGCGATTGGAGTAGATTCTTGCATGATTACGAAATCAATATAATTTCCATCGGCATCGGTTTGTCCAAACATTTTATCAGCTGCAGATTTATTAGATGAAATAATTTTATCAATTCCTTCACCCATTTGCAACAACGATAAAACTTCAACATTTTTACCATTTTCTTTACAAAGAGCTTCTAAAACTTTTGGAAAACTCACAAAATATTCTGTGTGACTGTTTCCTACAAATAACACACGAACAGTTCCTTCCGATTTAGGAGCTGTTGGTTTTGCAACTGTTTCTTTAGATTCTGAAGATGAATCATTTGAATTTGTTCCATTGGCATCATTTTTCTTATCACAAGAAACTAAAATTGCAATTGCAAATAATGAACTTAATAAAATCATTTTCATAGTGATTGATTTAATTATAAAATATTATTCAAAATTAATAATTTTAAGTTAAAATCAAACTATAAAACAAATAAATGTGTTAATAAATACCAAAAAGAATTTATTTACACAGTTTATTATGAAATCACCAGTAGGCAAAATTATCAAAGACCAAGGACTTTTAGAAGGTTTAAAAATACAAGAAGACTTAAGTAAATTATTAAAGGAATTACATTCTGATTTAATCGAAGCGATGTTACATGACGAACTTGATGCGCATTTAGGTTACTCTAAAAATGAAAAAAATGATAGTAACAATGCGTGTAATGGTTCGACTTCTAAGCGCTTAAAAAGCGAACATGGCGAAACTATAATTTCAGTTCCTTGTGATAGCGACGGAAGTTTTGAATCTATTGTGGTTCCTAAACATCAATCTAAAACCATTCCATCTGAAAATGTGGTAATTCTCTTTACGCTAAAGGGTTAAGTGTATCAGATATCAACAAGAACTTTATGAACTATATGGTTATAAGCTTTCTACTTAATCTATTTCAATTATAACCGACAAGGTTAATCGACAAGGTTAATCGACAAGTTCTTGATTAGCAAAATCGTCCGTTAGACCCGATTTATTGTATTGTTTGGATAGATAGAATCGTATTTAAAGTTCGTCAAGACGGTAAAGTAAACAATAAAACTTTTTATTAAGTTGTTGGTTTGAATCGGGATGGTCACAAGGAAATGCTTGGTATGTGGCTTAGGCAAAATGAATCTGCAGCCTTTTGGCAAGGTGTATTAACAGACTTAAAAGCTCGTGGTGTTGAAAGTATTTTAGTTACAGTAATTGATAATTTAAATCGATTCACACAAGCTACTACACAGATCTGTGTAGTTCATCAACTACTAAGCAATCATGAATTCCGTAATTAAACAATAAAAAAATGAATAAATTAGAAATTCTGCAAGATATGTGGTTTGGAAAGATAAGAAGAAGTTTACTTCAGACATGAACTGATTTACAACGCTCTTAATAGAGAAATGGCAGCTCAAGAATTAGAACGTTTTGCTGAAAAATGGAATCAAAAATATCCGTATGCAATTCAATCTTGGAGAAATAATTATCTCATGTGATTCTATTTTAAATTAGAACTCGATGAGTCTTTGATTTGGGATGAATTTACCGTAATCTTTGATTTCCCAATCGAAATTAGAAAAATTATATACACCACAAATTTAATTGAAAATTTAAACGGTAAAATCAGATAATATACCAAAAACAAGATGGTATTTTCTACTGATGAGGCATTAAAAAAATCAGTATACCTTTCTTTAATGCAAATTACTAAAAAATGGACACAACCAATTCATAATTGGGACGTAATTTTAAATGAATTTTTAGCGATATTTGAAAAAAGGGTTCAACTGTAAAAACAGTCAAACCCATCTTAATTCTGTTTACATAAAATTCTGGACAGTGTTAACAAAATGAATCCGAAACAAAATCGGACTCATTTTTATAACATTTAATTTTTAATCTGTTCAAACTTTTGGGTGCAGTTCAATTTTTAGTTTATTACAAAATGTTTTTTTGCGTGATAAAAAAAACTCCCAAAAATTGAGAGTTTTTAAATTTATTGAATGGTGTAGATTACACTTTCTCTTTTTGCGATGTGAAAATAACCTAAAGGAAAATCATCAGTATTAGTTGTGTTTGTAATATTACCTTTTAATGTTCCGGTTGGTGTTGCAAAAGGATTTCCGCTTGCAGCAGCATTACTAAACATTTTGTTTAAATAATTGTAATAATCTTTATCGATTTTGGTTAACCAATAATAATATGTTACACCTAATTGATCTTCTTCAGCAAAAAATAAATCATAACTTAAATTCCCATTTGTAAATTGGTCGTTACTGATGTTAAACTCATTTTCATCATCATTTTTAATTTGTGAAAGATAATAGTCTTCTTCGTTTGGATCATCTTGATAATAAAAACGAATTTCATAATCTTTACCAGAAAAACCAGCATTGTTTATTTGCTCAACATTTTGAATAATTGGAGCTTGTGTAACATTTGAAAAGGCTTTGTAAACTTTGCCATCATAAGAAATGTTCAATTCATATTCGTTTAAAACATTCGGATTAAAAGCATTGTTTTCATAATTTCCGTTTGATGTGTACGTAAACGGATAATTGATATTTGTATTTAAATCTTTTATTGTAACAGTTGCTGTCGAAATATACTCGTAAGATGTTGCATAAAAAGGAGCCGAATAATACAATCTGATTTTGTTATAATTATTTTCACCAACAAAAATATTGGCGTCAATAACCACACGTTTTTCATACTGATTTAAATCTAAATCAATCACATCTTCACAACTTGTAAAAAATAAACTACAAGCAATTACTAAAGTATATAAGATTTTTTTCATGATTTAAAATTTAAAATTATACGTTACACTTGGTACAATTCCGAAAATAGAAAGTTTAACAGCTTCTGTTTTTTCTCTAAAATCTTCATTTTCTCTAAAGCTGATTGAAGCTGCATTTTTACGTCCGTAAACATTATAAATACTAAAAACCCATTCGCTTTTCCATCTTTTTTTGCTGTCTGGATTGGGAACATAAGTAGCAGAAATGTCTAAATGATGAAATGCAGGTAAACTATAATTGTTTCTTTCATCAAAATCGTTAATCGTTTGGTCTAAAAATTCATATTTAGCAACCGGATACGTTACTGGACGACCCGATTGTAAAATAAAACTTCCGCTTAACGACCATTTTTTGTTTAATTCATAATTTCCAACAATGGTTAAATCATGCGTTCTGTCATATGGTGTTCGATACCATTCTCCATGATTAATTCCGACTTCGCCAGGTGTTTTTCCAATGGTTTTTTGTTCCGATTTTGAAATCGTGTATGCAACCCAACCATTGAATTTACCATAGTTTTTACGGAATAAAAATTCAACTCCGTAAGCTCTTGTTTTTCCGTTAAGTAAAACTTGTTCGATAGCTTTATTTCCGATTAAATCTGCGCCATCAATATAATCTAAACGGTTTTTTCCGTCTTTGTAATACGCTTCAATTTCTAAACTATAATTATTGTCTTTAAAGTTTTGAAAAAATCCAGCCGCATATTGATACACAATTTGTGGTTTCACATACGGGCCACTTGGTTCCCAAATATCTAAAGGTGTCGCAGCATTTGTATTAGAAATTACATGAATGTATTGCGCCATTTTACTGAAACTGAATTTCAAAGATTGCTCTTCTTGGGTTTGTACAGAAAGTGCAATTCTTGGTTCGAAATTATCAAAGAAGCTTATTTTTTTATTTGTACCGTAAAATGTTTGACTAATTGGAGTAGCTTTTTCGTACGCGTCGGTTTGTGGATTATAAATAACTGGATTGTTGTTGGCGTAATTGTTAATTTCTTCTTTACCTAAACGATAAAATTGAGAATAACGAACCCCATAATTCACACGGAAAATGGAACTTAATTCTTGTTCTGCTTCAATAAAAACAGAAGGTTCAAATGCGAATTTATTAGGTATTTTGTAATAATTTACTTGTGAATCTGCAGAAATTGGTTCAATAGTTCCTGGATTAAATTTATAATATTGTGCTTGAATTCCATATTTTAAATCTAACTTATCTGAAATATTTTGGTCAATATGATATTTGAAATCATAATTTGTTAGTCCAGAATTCCAATCAAAACCTACAAAGCCAAGCGTTAAATTATATTGATAATCGGTGAAATTAGCATATAATTTTCCTTTGATGTTTTCGTTGAATCTATGGTTGTAATTTGCAGAAACAATTGTATTACCGAAATTATTATTAAAAGCAGTATTAAATTTAAAAATATCTCTACCAAAATATGAAGTCAAATTTAAGTTGTTGTAGTCGTCAAATTTGTAACTTAATTTGGCGTTTAAATCATAAAAATATGCGGTACTTTTAATATCTGTTAACTTTAAAAATAAATGAGCATAAGAACCTCTTCCAGAAAGTAAATAAGAAAATTTATCTTTAATAATTGGGCCTTCAACAGTTAAACGACTTGATAAAAGACCGATTCCACCATAAGCACTGAAGTTTTCATAACTTCCGACTTTCTGGTCAATTTCCAAAACAGATGAAGCTCTTCCGCCATAACGCGCAGGAATACCACCTTTGTATAATTTGATATTTCGAACCGCATCGTTATTGAAAACCGAGAAAAATCCATACAAATGAGAAGAACTAAATACATTGGTTTGATCTAAAAGCAAAAGATTTTGATCCGAACCACCACCACGAACGTTAAACCCAGAAGTTCCTTCGCCCGAGTTTACAACTCCAGGTAAAAGTAAAATCGATTTTAGAATATCGGTTTCTCCTAAAACAACAGGAAGTTTTTTGATTTCAGCTGCAGTTAATGTATTTACACTCATTTCTGGCTTACGAACATCAATCTTTTTGCCGTCTGCGTAAATTACAATTTCATCTAAATATTCATCTCCTAAACTTTTTAGTTGAATGTTTAAATTTTGATCTTTAGTAATTGTAACGTTTTGTTGAAAACTTTCAAAACCTAAATATTCAGCAAATATGGTATAATCTCCAGCTGCTAAATCGGTTTCAAAATTACCTTGTGAATCGGTAGTTAATTCTCTGTTTATTTCTGAAATGTAAATAACAACATCTGCAAGTGATTCATTGTTATTGTTTTTAACTTTTCCGTTAAGTTTAAAAAGCACTTGAGCAGAGAGCGAATAACTAAAAATAAAGAAAAGTAAAAGATAAAGATTCTTTTTCATTTTTTTGTGTATATGGTTTTTTATTTAATTTGTTTTTTTAGCCATATCGGAAGGATAAATTCCTTTGCCAAATGCGCCCATTTATAATTTTTATAATTTGAATGGTTGATCCATGCCATTTCTTCAATTTCATTTTGAATTTGGATGTTATCTAAGTTAGTATCAATTACTTCAAATAAGTTACCACAAACGCGCGTATTTTTTTCATTAACTGCTTCTGTTTCATGACTACCTAAAAAAACACACTTAGATTCATCAATGTTTAATTGGATTTCTTCTAATAATTCTCTTTTTAAAGTTTCGAAATGATTTTCGTTATTATTTACTTTACCACCAGGTAATTGAAAATAAGTTGAGTTTTTTTTTCGTACCAATAAGATTTCATTTTTTGTATTAAGGATCATTGCCGAAGCAATTGTAATTTTATTCATTTTACTTTTGATATATTTTATTAAAGATGATTTCGAAACATAGTTAAAACTGAGAATTTTTGGTTTTAGTATGTTTAAAAAATTTAAAATTGAAATTTTGATATTCTTTGAATTAAAAAATGCTGTCTGATAATTCTATCTAAACAGCATTTGATTTTTATTTAACTTCTTGAATTTTGAAATCATCTTCAGATTTATATGGCGTGACTTCCATGGTTTTCGTAACGTCAACTTGAGCTTCACCTACAACTTCTTCGTCATAATCTTCTTCATTATAATCTTCTTCATTTTTTATTGCATCAATTTCTTCTTGTGTGTATTGATGATATGTGTTGAATTTTTTGTCCTTTTTGTCGTAAACCAAAGCTTTTTTGAAATATTGTGTTTTAATAATCAAACCGTCACAAGGAGAAGGAACCAATTTTAATTCATCCATATATATTTTTGAACCTACTTTATATGAATTAATAGTTGGTAAGTCATATTCATAATCTTCAATGTATAAAAGTTCACCTTTGTGATTGAAAACTACCAATTTAGAACTTTTGAAATCATTACTTTCTATAATAATTGCTAAATCATCTTCTTCGTTGTCATCATTTGTAAAATCACCAAATGCAAAAACATTTTTGGCACGATCCGATATTTTAGTTAAGAAATAAGTACCGTCTAAAAAGTTGTTATATTCCATAAAATCATAAATATGTGCTTTATAATTATCTGGAATTGCGTCGAATTCTGACACAGAAAATAAACTGTTTATTGCTGCAACTCTTTCTTCTGCAGATAATTCAATTTGCTCATTTTTATAATCTTGTGTTTTTTTATAAACAAAAAAGAAAATTCCAATTCCAAGGGCAATTACTAAAGCAATAATTGAAATAATAATTAGAATTAATTTTTTATTAGATTTTTTTTGAGGTTCAAATGAATTATGTCCAGTCTCAGTTTTATCGTTTAAATTTTCCACTAGTTTCGTTTTTATTTTTTTTAACAAATATAAAATCTAATAATTAAATAAAATGTTATTTTAGTAAAAAAATATATCATGAAAATGAATTATAAAAGTTTTATTATTACTTTTTTTATGTTAACAGGTTGTTATACAATAGATGCTCAAGAAGTTGAACAGAAAAAGAACACGGTTTATTTAGATGTTTCGGCCTTGATAGTTCCTCCAAATCGGTTATCAATCGGTTATATGAGAAATTTTGGTAGTAATTATTTTGCAGGAATTGAATTAGGGCATTCAATAGATAGATACAATGGAAGAAGTAATGGTGATTCGGAAGATTATATGTTGTTTGCTTATCGATTACAGTTTGGATATATTTTTAATCCAAATCAAAGATTTCAAAATTATGTATCTGTAGATTTTATTCAAATCCATCATACAGAAACTTTATTTGATGATTATTTTAAAAGTAGTGAGCGAAATAATCAAGGAAATGAAGTACTATTTGAATATGATGAGATAAAATTTAAACGAGAAAAAATTGCTTTTAATGTAAATTATGGCTTTTTTGCTCATTTTAATAAATCAAAAACTTTTGGTATAAATCCATCTTTCGGTTTTGGAGTTAAATTTGTGGATGTTACTTTTTCTGATCCTGTTAATTTAAGTTTAAGAGACGAAGATTCTAACTTTTGGGATTTTGGTAGTAGATACCGAAAAGAAGGACAACAAACAAATATTAATGGAAATTTACAAGTAAAATTATTTTATAAATTTTAAATGAAAAGCCCACTTTGATAATTTCAAGTGGGCTTTTTCATTAATAAGCTATATTAAATTAAAAGCAATATTCATTTTCTGCGATTACTTTATCAGCAATAATATCGCGTAAAGCAACTACGTTTGGCATATTGTCGTATTTTGTAAAACGGCGTAATCCCATTAACATCATGCGTTGTTCATCACCTTCAGCAAAAGAAGCAATTCCTTCTTTTCCTTTGTTGTTAATGATATCTGTTGCATGGTATAAGTATAAACGTGTCATTGCAATTTGAATTTTTGCAGCATCTTCACCAATTTTAGCAACTAATTTTTCGGTTCTTAAAATGGCAGATTCTGCCATATAAATTTCAATTAACATATCAGATGCAGCCATTAATAATTGTTGGTGTTTATCTAATTCAGTTCCATATTTTTGAACTGCTGATCCAGCAACCATTAAGAAAGCTTTTTTCAATTTCGCTAATAATGCTTTTTCTTCAGCAAATAATTCATCGTAATCTGGAGTTGAAAAATCTGGAATTCCCATTAATTCTTCTCCAACAGCCATTGCAGGTCCTAGTAAATCTACGTGACCTTTCATCGCTTTTTTAATTAACATACCAACAGTTAACATTCTGTTGATTTCGTTTGTTCCTTCGTAAATACGAGAAATACGAGCATCTCTCCAAGCAGATTCCATTGGTGTATCTTCAGAGAATCCCATTCCACCAAAAATTTGAATTCCTTCGTCAGCACAAGATTGTACATCTTCTGAAACTGCAACTTTTAAGATAGAACATTCAATAGCGAATTCTTCAACACCTTTTAATTCAGCTTCTTGATGTGAAGCTCCTTCAGCTAAACGCGCATTGATTCTGTTTTCGATATCTCCAGCAGCTCTGTAAGATGCAGATTCTCCAACATAAGCATTTGTAGCCATTTCAGCAATTTTAGAACGAATAGCTCCGAAGTTTGCAATTGGAGTTTTAAACTGAATGCGTTCGTTAGCGTATTTTACTGAGTTAGTAATCAAACGACGTTGTGAATCTAAACAAGCTGCAGCAAGTTTAATACGACCAACATTTAAGGCATTCATTGCAATTTTAAATCCTTCACCACGACCAGCCAACATATTTTCAACCGGAACTAAGGTATCGTTATAAAAAACTTGACGTGTTGAACTTGCACGAATTCCTAATTTGTGTTCTTCTTCACCTAAAGTGATTCCGTTTGAATTGTTCGGGTCGTATTCAACGATGAATCCCGTAATGTTTTTATCGTCTTCGATACGTGCGAAAACAATCATTACATTACAGAAACCAGCATTAGAAATCCACATTTTTTGTCCGTTGATTTTATAATGCTTTCCGTCTGGAGTTAATTCAGCTTTTGTTTTTCCTGAATTTGCATCAGAACCCGCTCCTGGTTCAGTTAAACAGTAAGCACCAAACCATTCGCCTGAAGCTAATTTAGGAACGTATTTATTTTTTTGTTCTGTTGTACCGTATAAAGTAATTGGCATCGTTCCAATTCCTGTATGAGCTCCGAAAGCAGTAGAGAAAGATCCTGTTGCTCCAGAAATATAATCACAAGTTAACATGGTAGAAACGAATCCCATTCCTAAACCACCAAACTCTTCAGGAACAGCTACGCCTAAGAATCCTAAATCTCCAGCTTTACGCATACATTCTTCTGTGAAGGCGTAATCTTTTTTCTCGAAACGTTCTTTGTTTGGCCAAATTTCGCGGTCAATAAATTCTTTAACTGAATCGCGCATCATAACTTGTTCTTCAGAAAAATCTTCTGGAGTAAAAATGTTTTGTGAAAGGGTTTCTTTTACTAAGAATTGACCTCCTCTTGTGATATTTGCCATAATTTTATGTTTTTAAGATGAAAAGAAATGAAAAAGCTTCCGTCCCTATTTCAAGTTCAACTAATTGTTTGGTTAATCGTTTTTAATAATGTTTTTATTATGCTTTATAAGTAAAGTAGTGTCTTTATTATGTTTTATAAAAAAATGTAGTGTTTTATTATGTTTTACGAATAAAGCAGTGTTTTTATTATGTTTAAAATTGTAGTGTTTTATAATTTATAATAGTTCATAAATACCAGCAGTTCCTTGACCTGTACCTACGCACATAGTTACCATTCCGTATTTGTTACCACGACGTTTCATTTCGTCGAATAACTGAACAGATAATTTGGCACCTGTACAACCTAGCGGATGTCCTAAAGCAATTGCACCTCCGTTAACGTTGATGATTTCTGGATTTAAATCTAACTCACGAATTACAGCTAATGATTGAGAAGCAAATGCTTCGTTAAGTTCGATTAAATCTATTTCGTTTTGTTTTAAACCTGCTTGCAGTAACGCTTTTGGAATAGCTTTTACAGGACCGATTCCCATAATTCGAGGTTCAACACCAGCGGAAGCAAAAGTTACCAAACGAGCAATTGGCTCTAAGTTTAATTCTTTTACCATATCTTCAGACATTACTAATACAAACGCTGCTCCGTCAGACATTTGTGATGAGTTACCAGCTGTAACTGTTCCGTCAGCTGCGAAAACTGGACGTAATTTAGCTAATGCTTCAACACTTGTTCCTGCTCGAGGTCCCTCATCTTTAGAAACGGTGTAAGAAGTTGTTTCTTTTTTACCTTTTTCATTTATAAAGGTTTGATCTACTGTGATTGGAATAATTTGCGAATCAAATTTTCCTTCTGCCTGAGCTTTTAAGGCTTTCATGTGTGATTCAAAAGCAAATTTATCTTGGTCTTCACGAGAAATGTTGAATTGTTTTGCAACAGCTTCTGCTGTTAAACCCATTCCCCAGTAGTAATCTTCATGTCCTTCTTTAGCAACACCGTAATCTGGTGTAGCACGATAACCTCCCATTGGGATAAAACTCATAGACTCAGCTCCACCAGCAATGATACAATGCGCCATTCCTGATTGGATTTTTGCTGTTGCCATTCCGATAGTCTCTAATCCAGATGCGCAATAACGATTTACAGTTACTCCAGGAACATCGTTCACTTTTAATCCCATTAATGAAATTAAACGTCCCATGTTTAAACCTTGTTCTGCTTCTGGCATCGCATTTCCAACCATAACGTCGTCAATACGTTTTTTATCTAATTGTGGCACTTTATTCATCATAAATTCGATGGTTTCGGCAGCCAACTCATCCGGTCTTTTAAAACGGAATAATCCTTTAGGTGCTTTACCTACGGCCGTTCTGTATGCTTTAACTATATATGCTGTTTTCATTTATTTAAGTATTAAGATTGTAGAATTAAGAATTAAGATTTTCTTTGATTTATCATTTGTTTAATGATTTCTTAAGAGCAAAATTCATATTTGAGACTTCTATCAATTTATCTATTATAGGTTGAATCTTTTCGTTATCAACTAGATTTAAACGTTTGGCAAGTATTAATTGTGTTATTAATTCAAATGTAGAACCATTAGCAATTCCTAAAAACTGAATAAATTCTTTATTGTAATTTCTTCCAGCTCCTTCGGCAATATTAGATGGGATAGATACAGCACATTTTTTAATTTGATGAATTAAATTAAACTTTTCATCTTTAGGTAGAAGAGATGATATTTCATATACTTCAACAGCAATTTCCATCGCTTTTTCCCAAATTTTAAGTTTTTCGAAATTATGCATATCCAATTTTTTTTGTCTTAATGCTTAATACTTGTGTCTTAGTACTAATTACGTAACGGTTTCCCTTTTGTTAACATGAATTGGATTCTTTCTAATGTTTTTCTTTCTGTACATAATGATAAGAAAGCTTCGCGCTCTAAATCCAATAAGTATTGTTCGGAAACTAAAGTTGGTTCAGATAAGTCTCCTCCTGCCATAACGTAAGCTAATTTATTAGCAATTTTACGGTCATGTTCCGATATATATTTACCAGCCATCATACCGTCTGTTCCCACTAAGAATGCCCCAAGAGCTTGTTTACCTAAAACTTCAATATCTTTACGACGAACTGGTTGTGTATATCCAGCTTCGGCCATTAATAACGCATGTTTTTTAGCTTCAGCAATTTGACGTGCTTGGTTTACAACAACTACGTCTTTACCTTTTTGTAAGATTCCTAAATCGAAAGCTTCGTAAGCAGAAGTTGCAACTTTAGCTGTACCTACTGTTAAGAAATATTCTTGTAAAACGTTTAATTTAACATCGTTTTTCTTGAATTGGTCTGCAGCACGTAAAGCCATTTCTTTAGAACCACCTCCACCAGGAATAACACCAACACCAAATTCAACCAAACCAATATACGTTTCTGCAGCTGCAACAGCTTTATCGGCATGCATCGTAAGTTCACAGCCACCGCCTAAAGTCATGGTATGAGGAGCAGCAATTACTGGAATTCCTGAATAGCGTACACGCATCATCGTATCTTGGAAAGCTTTGATAGCGAAGTTTAACTCATCGTATTCTTGCTCTACAGCCATCATAAAAATCATACCTAAATTTGCTCCAACAGAGAAGTTTGCACCTTGGTTACCAATTACTAAACCATCGTATTTGCTTTCTGCAATATCAATAGCTTTGTTGATTCCAGAGATTACACCACCACCAATAGAGTTCATTTTAGAGTGGAATTCTAAGTTTAAGATTCCGTCACCTAAATCGTGTAAAGTTGTATCGGAATTACCCCAAACTTTTTTCGCTTCACGAATGTTATCAAGAATGATAAAAGCGTCTTGTCCTGGAATTTTCTTTTGAGATTTAGAAGCGATATCGTAGTAATAATTAGCTCCATCTTTAACTGTATAAAACGATTTGTTTCCAAAATCTAGCATTTCTTGAACCCAAGCCGCAGGTTTTTCACCTAACTCGTTCATAAATTCTAATGCTTTTTCAACACCAACAGCATCCCAAATTTGGAAAGGTCCATGTTCCCAACCAAAACCAGCTTTCATCGCATCGTCAATTTTGTATAAATCGTCCGTGATTTCTGGAACGCGGTTAGATACATAAGCAAATAAACCTGCAAAAGATTTACGATAGAATTCACCCGCTTTATCTTTTCCTTTAACTAAGACTTTAAAACGGTCAACAACCTTATCAATTGTTTTAGTTAATTCTAAAGTTTGGAAAGAAGCTTTTTTGTTTGGACGATATTCTAAAGTTTCTAAATCTAATGATAAAATATCTTTATCTACTTTTTTGTAGAATCCTTGTTTTGTTTTGCTTCCTAACCATTTGTTTTCCATCATGAGGTTGATGAATGAAGGAAGTTTGAAAAGTTCATGAGCTTCGTCAGTCGGACAGTTTTCATATAATCCGTTGGCAACGTGAACTAAAGTATCTAATCCAACCACGTCTACCGTACGGAAAGTTGCTGATTTAGGACGTCCGATAACTGGACCTGTTAGTTTATCAACTTCTTCAATAGTTAATCCCATTTCTTTTACCAAGTGGAATAAACTCATGATTCCGTAAATTCCAATTCTGTTACCAATAAATGCAGGAGTATCTTTAGCTATAACCGATGTTTTTCCTAAGAATTTTTCTCCATAACCATTTAAAAAATCTAAAACTTCAGTCGATGTTTTTGGTCCTGGAATGATTTCAAATAATTTTAAGTAACGAACAGGGTTGAAAAAGTGTGTTCCGCAGAAGTGTTTTTGGAAATCTTCGCTACGACCTTCGCTCATAAACTGAATCGGAATTCCAGAAGTATTTGAAGTAATTAAAGTTCCAGGTTTTCTGAATTTTTCAATTTGTTCGTAAACGGTTTTTTTAATATCAAGTCTTTCAACTACAACTTCAATTATCCAATCAACATCTTTGATTTTAGCTAAATCATCTGTCGTGTTTCCTGTAGAAATTCGGTTTGCAAATTTCTTGTCATAAATAGGAGACGGGTTAGATTTTAAAGATGCTGCTAAATTGTCGTTAACCATTCTGTTACGAACTGCTTTACTTTCTAGAGTTAAACCCTTTTTTTCTTCAGCTTCTGTTAATTGATTTGGAACGATGTCTAATAATAAAACTTCGACACTAATGTTTGCAAAATGACATGCAATACCAGAACCCATAATTCCGGAACCGATAACAGCCACTTTTTTGATAAGTCTTTTCATAATTGGTATGAATATTTAGTTGTTCGTTAATATATTTTTTTCGATGCGATTAGTTCTTGAATGGTTTGATGCATTTCAATAAATTTAACCAATTCATCTTGTGTAAATGTTTCTAAAAGTTTATCATTAAACTGCAAAACGCTACCTTTAGATAAAGCTCTTTTTTCAACTCCAAGTGAAGTAAGATGTATAAAAACACCTCGTCCGTCTTTTGGATTTTTTCTTTTTTCGATTAATCCTTTTTCTTCCATTGTTTTTAGTGTTCGAGTTAAACTCGTTGGTTCCATTCCTAACTTTGGAGCTAAAGATGTTGAAGGAGTTCCTTCTTTATCGATATTTAAAAGAGCATATCCCAAAGCCATTGTTGCACCGTATTTAGAAGCGTCTTCGTTATACATTCTCGCAATGGCCTGCCAAGTAGCTTTAATGACTGAATCTATAGTTTGATTTTTCATAAGCTAAATTTGTAATAACTCAAATATAATAAAAAAATAGTATGCATGCATACTATTTTTTTAAAATTTTATAAGTTTATATATTTTTTATATTATGTTTAAAAAAAATGTTTTTTCATTGGTTTTAATTTATTAAATATGTCCTTTTTAAAAATAAAAGCTTCCTCAAATTTAGAGAAAGCTTTCATTTTTTTTGCAGTTTATTTTATTTCGTAAATCTTATTATGTAACTCTTTATATTTTTCTAAAATTACTTTTCGTTTTAATTTTAAGGTAGGAGTTAATTCACCCGAATCGATTGACCAAACATTTGGAGTTAATTCAAACTTTTTAATTTGTTCCCATTTACCAAATTTCTCATTCAAAGTATCTATTTCAGATTGAATTCTGCCACGAACTTCTTCGTTTTTACAAACTTCTTCTAAGCTAAATCCAGGAGTTATTCCTTTTCGGGTTGCCCATTCTTTAATAAATTCAAAATTGGGTTGAATTAAGGCTGCTGGCATTTTTTGACCTTCACCAACAACCATAATTTGATCGATAAAACGAGATTGTTTCATAGTGTTTTCAATCATCTGTGGTGCAATGTATTTTCCGCCAGATGTTTTAAACATTTCTTTTTTACGGTCGGTTATAAATAAAAAACCTTGTTCGTCAATTTTTCCTATATCACCAGTATGAAACCATCCGTTTATAAAAGCTTCATTCGTTTTTTCTTCATCTTTATAATAACCTTGTGAGATAGATGGACCTTGAGCTAAAATCTCACCATCTTCAGCAATCTTAACTGTTACATTACTTAGAACTTTTCCTACAGAACCAATTCGCCAACCGTTATTTCTTCGGTCATTAACTGAAATTACAGGAGAAGTTTCTGTTAAACCATAACCTTCTAAAACTGGAAGATTTGCAGCTGCAAAAATTTTAGCCAAACGAGGCGAAAGTGGAGCAGAACCAGAAACCATATAATTTAAATTTCCTCCAAGAGCTTCGTGCCATTTTGAGAAAATTAATTTTCTTGCCCATTTAAGTTGCCAATTGTACCATCCGCTATTGGTGTTTGGCACATCGTATTTTTCACCCAAACTCATTGCCCAGAAAAATAATTTCTTTTTTATTCCGGTTAATTCTGAACCTTTTGCATGAATTTTATCGTAAACTTTTTCAAGAACTCGAGGCACAACCGTCATTAATTTAGGTTTGATTTCTTGTAAGTTTTGCGAAATGGTATCAATCGATTCCGCAAAGTTAATCGATACACCGTTGTATTGATAAATGTATAATACGGTTCTTTCAAAAATATGACAACAAGGTAAAAAACTTAATGATGTTGATGTTCCGGGAATAATATCAAAACGTTCTGTACTACCAAGCACATTTGCAATGATATTTTCGTGAGTTAAAAGCACACCTTTTGGTTTACCGGTTGTACCCGATGTATAAATAATGGAAGCTAAATCTGTTGGATGAATGTTATTGCGAACAGCTTCAACTTGGTCTTGGTTAAAAGCTTCGAAACCAGCATTTAAAACTTGTATCCAATTGGCACATCCAGAAATTTCATCAAAACAAAAAATACCTCTTAATTTAGGAATATTCAACTTTACCTTATCTAACTTTTCTAGAATTTCTTTGTCAGATATAAAAACATAAATACTTTCAGAATGTTTAATAATGTATTCATAATCATCCGCGGAAATGGTCGGATAAATCGGTACAGTAACAGCGCCTGTTTGAAGAATACCAATATCCATAATATGCCATTCCGTTCTATTGCTAGAAGTAATAAGTGCAATTTTATCACCTTTTTTAACTCCCATTTGCAACAATGCTCTCGAAACGGCATTTGCTTTGTTTATATAATCTGTAGTAGAAGTAGATTCCCAAACGCCCTTTTGTTTTGTAACAAAAGTCTTATCTAACGGGTAATGTTGAAGTTGATAGTAAGGGATATCAAATAGTCGTGTGATTATAGTGTTCATAATATTTATGTTTTATTAAAAATTTAAATATTCTTAATGCAAAATAGGTATAATAAATTTTAATTCCAACTTTTTTTTATTATGCATAAAAAATAAGGGATTTTATTGTTTATGTACAACAAATCATAAAAAAGAATAGATTATTCATTTTAAAAACGCACCTTTGTAAAAATTTTATAAAAAGAGGATTCTGTATTTAGATAGAATTTCCTCAAACACAGAATGACATTTAAAGATTTACAATTAATAGAACCTATTCAAAAGGCTTTAGAAGCCCAAGGATACGAAAAACCTACACCTATTCAAGAACAAGCAATTCCGCATGTTTTACAAGGAAAAGATTTATTTGGATGCGCACAAACAGGAACAGGAAAAACCGCTGCGTTTGCAATTCCGATTTTACAACAATTAGCAAAACGTGAACCTGAAAAAGGTAAGCGAAAAATAACTACTTTAATCTTAACGCCAACACGTGAATTAGCTACACAAATTGAAGAAAATTTTCAAGAATATGGAAAAAATCTAAATTTGAGAACCACGGTTATTTTTGGAGGAGTTAATCAAAATAATCAAGTAAAAAGATTACAAAATGGTGTTGATATTTTAGTAGCAACTCCAGGACGACTTTTAGATTTAATCAATCAAAAATACATCAGTTTAGCGCACATCGAAATTTTTGTTTTGGATGAAGCTGACCGTATGTTGGATATGGGATTTATTCATGATGTTAAAAAACTTCTAACAATAATTCCTAAAAAACGTCAAACTTTATTTTTCTCAGCTACCATGCCAGATAGTATTTTGAGTTTGGCTAATTCAATACTTACAAATCCGGTTAAAGTTGAGGTAACACCTGCATCTACAACAGCTGAAACCATTCAGCAATCAGTTTATTTTATCGATAAAGAAAATAAAAATTTTTTATTATTAGATAATTTAAGAAAAGATATTGATGATAGTGTTTTGGTTTTTACAAGAACTAAACATGGTGCAGATAAAATAGTTCGTTTTTTAGAAAAGAATAACGTAAAGGCTGCCGCGATTCACGGAAATAAATCACAAAATGCAAGACAACGCGCGTTGGATAATTTTAAATCGAAAGAAATTAAAGTATTAGTCGCAACAGATATTGCAGCTCGTGGAATTGATATTGATAATTTACTTTACGTGATTAATTACGATTTGCCTAATATTCCTGAAACCTACGTCCACAGAATTGGTCGTTCGGGTAGAGCAGGAGCAAAAGGAATTGCCATTTCGTATTGTAATTATGAAGAAAAAGCTTATTTAAAAGATATTCAAAAAATCACTGGAATTCAAGTGCCAGTAATTGAAAATCACCCGTATCCGATGGAAGTATTTGTTGTTGAAAAGAAAGAACAAAAGGCTAGACCAAGTCGTTCGCAACAATCAAATATTAAACCAAAAGAAAAAACGAAAGCCAAAGCAACTGAAAGGTCAAATAAACAAAAACGAAATAGAATTTAAAATTTAAAGCAACCTAGATTTAAGGTTGCTTTTTCTTTATAAAAATAGATGTTATTACAATTGAAATAAAAGTACAACTAATTGAACAAACTATTAGATTTCCAATTTTTAAAGTATTCGGATTTATTTGGATTAATGGTAAAATAAAACAAATTGTGAGTATAAAAATCATAAAGAAATAGCGCAATCCAATTCGATTTTTTGGTTTATTTAATTTTGGTAATCGATGAAAAAGAATCAACATATAGCTTAAACCAATAATTGTACTTAAATGTTGTAAAACTTTTAAAACAGGAATTTCCTTTTGATGAATTGTTAAATTACTTTTCAAAAAGTCAAGTTGATTTACAAAAAATCCGTCATCATGTGTAAAACTATCCCATAAAATATGGCTAAAAGCACCAATTAAAATCGATAAAATTATTTTGATTTTATTATTGTTTAGATAATTCATCCAACTGAAATCATGATAAACAGCAACTCTTGAGTATATATAATTTGGAACATTTTCTATCAATGGTTTTCGAATAATTTGATGAAATAATATCGAAAGTACTAATGAAACAGGTAAACAGAAAAAAAAGATGCCCCAGAAAGTATGACTGAAATTACTATAAATTTTTAATCGTATAAAATACTCAAAATCTGGAGACATACAACCAATAATTAAACCCGTTACAGAAAGTTTGTTTCGGAACGGTAATAAAATTGCTGGATGCGCAAATGTAAATGGCATTAAAACAAACTCATTTGTTGAGGTTCTTGATTAGGTAAACTCAAAAACGGAATGGTTTTATAAATTTCATATTGTCTAATTTCTGGATTGAATTTTCGGATGACAATTGCATCTACTATAAAATTAAAATCTAACGGAAAATTTAAAATTTCTAAGGCTTCTTCAAATTTTACAATTCCTCTTCCAATTGAAATATGCGGGTCAGAACTGATGTGATTGCTTTTGATTGATGTACTTTTCTGAACTTTTTTCATTATCTCGAATAAGACTTTTTTTGAATCCAAATCAGGTTTAATATAGATTGTTTTATTACTTGGATAACTTCCAAAATCAGCGCAATGAACCGAAAACGGAAAAACATTTTCACAGCAACGATTAAGTTGTTTTATAGTAAGTTCAAGTTCTCTTTCGTTAGCAAAAATCTCTTTTATGGTAATATGTGCCATTGCATTTTTACTTTTATAGCTACCTATTTTACTAGCTAATAAATCTTTATATGATTTTATTAGTAAAACAATTTCGGGTTTTGGTACTATTGCAATGCTATATTTTTGATTTAGATTTTCCATAAATCAAAAATAGTAAAGTTGTTTTAATTCTTGATGTTAAGGTTTTAAATCACATCATTATTTATGTAAAATGATTTTAGCACGATTTTTGTTTTATTTCCGATAATTTTTTGTTAACTTTTTATCAATTTAACCAAACTACATGTAATTATGAATATAAAAAACATCTGGATTTTTGTTGTTTTATTGGCTACTCATTTAAATGTCAATGCTCAAGAAATCAAAAAAGAAATAACGGTAAAAGCTGCAACAGTTTATTTATCAAAGGCCAAAGTTTTTGGTGAAACTTCATTGAACTTACAAAAAGGAATTAATCAAATTCGGATTGTTAATTTACCAAATGATTTGATTGACGAAACTTATAAAATAGAAATGAAGAAAGGAACAACTTTAATGTCCATTGTTCCGCATAATAATTATCTTGACAAAGTTGAACCAACTGCTGAAGAAAAAGCTTTGATTGAAGAAGCCAAAAAATTAAACAGAGAAAAAAGTTTAATTGAAATTCAAACTTCAACTCTTGAAGGCGAAAAAAACTTAATCGAAAATAATTTAAAAGTTTCTGAAAGTGACAAGGTAACGCCTCAAGAACAATTAATTAAACTTTCTGATTTTTATTCTACGCGAATGCTAACTATTGAAACACAATTATTTGAGTTGAATGAAAAAATTAGCGATTTACAAACTAAAATTACAGATGTTAATTATAAGATTCAAGAATTTGGAGTTAATAAAAACAAGAATAATAAAGAGCTTTTATTAGAGATTCAATCAGAATCAACTCAAAACGTATCCATAAATATTTCGTATGTTGTAAATAATGCAGGTTGGGTTCCGTCTTATGATTTAAGAGCCATATCTGTAAAAGAACCGTTAGAAATAGTTTATAAAGGTGCTGTGTATCAAAAAACAGGACAAGACTGGAATAACATAAAACTTCATTTATCAACTTATTTACCGATTTATAATCAAGACAGACCAATTTTAAATCCGTTGTATGTAAGTGAATATGTTTCTCAGAATTTTGATATGATATCAGCTAAAGGTTCAAGCGATATGCGAGTTTATGCAAATAGTTATCAAATGCGTGATAAAAAGTCAGAAGAAGTTGCGTTTGATGTTCCTGTTACTCAAGTTGCAGAAAGTCAGATGAATATTTTGTATGAATTAAATTACAATCAAAATATAAAAAGTCAAGACAAAGAGCAATATGTAATTTTGGATAAAAAAACGGTTCAAGCCGAATATAAATATCATGTAGTTCCAAAAGTAAGCAATCAGGTTTATTTAATGGCTTTTGTGAAAAATTGGCAAAACTTAAATTTAATTTCGGGTGAAGCTTCGATATATTTTGATGATAATTATATTGGAAAAACTTCTATTACCACAAATTATATAAAAGATGATTTCCCGATTTCTTTAGGTGTTGACGAACGAATTATTGCAAAACGTTTTAAAATAGAAGATAAAACGGCAACCAAAACATTAAATTCGAATAAATGGGAAACAGAAACTTACGAAATTTCAATTCGAAATAATACAAAAAGTTCCATTGATATCGAAATTTTAGACCAAATTCCGATAAGTGAAAACAGTAAAATTGTTGTAAAAGCTTTGGAACTTGGCGATGGTAATTTTGATAAAGATACTGGTTCAATTCTTTGGAATAGGAATATAGCAAGTGGATCAATGGCTAAAATTCCATTTTCGTATGAGATAAAATATCCAAAAGAATATAATCTTCGATATCATCATTAAGATATTGTATCTTAAAGTATGTAAATTAAAAATATTAGGGCTTGGATTTTGTAATCTGAGCCTTTTTCAAAAATAAGCATAAATTGGTTTAAAACTTACACACTTTTTACTTCTTAGATATAAAGATAATTAAATTTTTGTTTCACATCATTTTTTGTTTTTTTATATATTTTTGTACATGATTTCTATTTGGATTCTTTTTTGTTAATAAAAATACCGTTGAGATTATACAAAGACTACCAATGAATTCAATAATAGACAATGAGGTTTTTAACCAAATGACTGATAAAATTACAGCAACTAGTGGTTCTGCAGAAGCTAGTAAACTTGTTTTTTGACCGCCAATAATTTTGACCGCATTTAGATATGAGAAAAAAGCAATCAATGTCCCAAAAATGATTATAAATGCTATTGCCAAAAATGTTTTTATGTCCCATTCACCTGAAACTTTCCAAGGCGCTTTTACAAAACTGAAGACAATTCCACCAATAAGCATTCCCCAACCAACAATTAAAGCTGAATTATACTTTTTTAATAATTTTTTGGGTTGTAACGTATAAATTGCTAATGTTACTGCAGAAGCAATTCCAAAAAACAAAGCGGTTCCAGAAATCGAAAGTGAATTGAAATTTCCTTTAGTCACTAACAAAAAAGTTCCTATAACGGCTAAAATTATGGCTAATAACTCTAGTTTATTGGGAAATTTTTTAAATTTCAAAGCTAAAAAAACGGCAATAAATATTGGCCCCGCAAATTGTAAAACAGTTGCAGTTGCTGCATTTGAATGTTTAATTGCAGCAAAATAAGTATATTGCACACCAACCATTCCTAATATGCTAAAAGTAAAAAGTTGAATGGCATCTTTTTTATGATACCAAATTTCCAAAATATTATTTTTTGTGCTTTTTGCAAGAATTAAAAGTCCAATGCCCGATAGTAATAATCTCAATGTAATGAGCCATTCTACATTTATTCCTCTATGTTGAAATAAAAATTGTCCTAACGTTCCTGAAATTCCCCAAAATGTTGCAGCTATTATTCCTAATATTATTCCCTTTTTAGTTTTCGTATCCATTAAAATCTATTGTTTTTGCAAAATTGCACTAAAATGATATTGTTTTTTCATTAAATTTGATGATTATTTTGCAATTTTGTTTCATTAATAATTTTTGAATGTTAGATTTATTTGATTATAAAATTTTAAATATTCTTCAAAAGAATAATTTAACTCCACAAAGAGATGTTGGATACGAAATTGGATTATCTGCAGCTGCAGTCCAGAGGCGAATAAAAAAAATGCGCGAATTGGGAATTATCGAAAAAGATATTACTGTAATTGATAGAGAAAAAATAGGAAATAATGTTACTATTCTTGTTGAGATTTTTTTGGACAGCGAAAAAATAGAACAAATAGATGCTTTGAAATATGAATTTGAAAAAGTTTCTGAAATTCAACAATGTTATTATGTTACTGGCGAGTCCGATTTTTTTCTGGTAATGGTTGTTCCATCAATGGCTTATTACGAAAATCTTACCCGAAGCATATTTTTTGGCAATGAAAATATCAAAAAGTTTCGCACAATTGTCGTCATGGGAATTACAAAAAACAGCTTGGAATTGCCTTTAAATTTGTTCAAACCACATGAGAAATAGAATTTAAAATTTGTGTGGACTATACATTTTGTAGTTTTTGTTAACTTATCTCATATTATCGAGTAAAATGACTTATTTTTTAATTTCATAATGTCCTTTTGCTGGTGAAAGACAATCGCCTGTTAATGATTTTAATGACTCAACCCAAATTAAATTATTTTCATTGGTTTCATACCATTTTTTGAAATTATTCTGTAAAAAATATCTATTTTTCTTATTTCCCCTCACAAAATACCAATAAGTGCAATATCCGCATTCGGTACTAAGATTTTGATTTATGATTTCAAAAATAGGAATGTCTTTTATTTTTTCTTTGAGAATTATTAAAGCTACGTCAGCAACTGTATATTCATCACCAAAACTTGGTACATAAACGGCTTCTAATTTGGTTTCATCAGTTAATTTATCAATTAAATCAGGAATATTATCTTTACCTTGTATTACTAAATTCCAAAAAATTTGATCATTACAGTTTTCAATATATGGTATTTCGCGAATGTATTTTATAGATTCAACCGTGTAATTGATGTTTTTTGATTCTTTAGGATTATTTATTTTTTGACTTATACTAGTTGAATTATTTCGCTTAGTACTACTACAACATTGAAAAATAAATATAATTGATAGAAATAGTATAAGTTTTTTCATTTGATATTTTAGTTTAATTTATATTTATTATGAATTTTGGTTTAGAGCATATTGTTCGACAAATCGTAAATAGGTGAGTTAACCAAAAAATAAAACGGAATTTATTTTTATTTTAAAAATTGTAAAAATATTCAATGTAAGAAAACTTCAATATTGATTTTGTAATTACTATTAATAAAAAAACACACTTATTCATTCTCAATAGTTTCCAAATAAATTTTGTTATAATGATGTGTATAATCATCTTTTAAATAATTTCCATTTTGGTATAAATGAATTCCCTTTGTTTTATAGATTTCAAATTGAGGAGTATTATTTTGAACTTTTGCAATTTTTCCAAGATGGTAATAATTTTCAGCAAATTCACTGATGCCTGATTGTTAGAGAAATGCAGTTTAAGCATTTTCGAAATCTTCAAGTTGATAATAGCAAACACCAAGTTGATAATAATCAAAAAGGCCAATTTGATAATTTTCTTTTTCAAATTGTTTTTTTATGATTTCAATAGCTTTTTGTTTTTCATTTAAGGCACTATAACATATTGCTTTAACAATTTGCAAATGATAATAGCCATTTTGTGAATATCCAATGTCATTAAACAATTTTTCTAAATTTTCAAAATCTTCAATCGCTCCTTTATAATCTCTGAAAAATTGGTGTCTACACCATCCACGATACCCAAGGTTTCCTTTTTCGTCCATTTCCAAAATTCTAAATCTATCAGTTTCACCTTTGTAATTCACTATAAATCTAATTCTAATTAAACCTGATTGTTCGGTAAAATTTTGATTTTTATAATTATCAAAAAACGTTTTGTCCAATGCTATTTTTTCACCTTTAAAATTTTAAATTTCATTTGTGCCCCAAAAATATTGAAGTACATTTTTATCAAAACAAAGTTTAAAATTTGGATTATCAGTTTTAGGATCAAATTCAATATCGCCAATATTTACTGGATATTTAGAAATTAATTTTTTGGTTTGACAATTAATCAATATTAAGGAAAGTAATACTAATTTTATTTTCTTCATTTTTGAGTTGGTTTGGTTAAAATTTTAACTAACGTTACGAAGTTTGATGTACTTGCAAAGAAATAATGCTAAAATTTTAAAAATAACTCAAAATAATCTACTTTTTAATGATTTTAAATTTAATAAATAAAATTGAAATAGGTGAGTGCAACAACAACAACAACAACAACAACAACAACAACAACAACAAATATAAGAATTTCCTTAACTCACCATTGCGCTAAACTTGTGTTAACAGTTAGCTATTTTAACGGTGAATTTTTTTCGGTATATTTCTTAAAATTGTTCAAAATCGCTTGCCATCCCTGTTGTTGCATTTCTATTGGGTTTGAACTTTCAGCGTCAAAAATTGTAGTTATTTTTGTTTTACCGTCAAGATTTTCAAACGTTGTTGTTACTTGTCTATTGTCACTCATTGTATAAGTGATTTTTTGTAGGTCAATCACTTCATCATAAATTGCTTCAAAGTTAAATCCAAAATTTCCGTCTTTAGCTTCCATTCTTGCAAAATATTTTCCACCAACCTCTAAATTATTTTCTACCTTTGGACATTGCCAATCATCTGTGGCAAAATTCCATTTTGTGATATGTTCAGGTTTTGTCCAAAAGTCCCAAACTAAGTTAGTATCTTTTGAAATGATAGCTTCAACAATTATTTTCATTTGTCCCTTTTATTTGTGATTTTATTTTCGTTTAAAATATTTTTTTTTGGTTGTACTTTACAATGAAATCAAACAGTCTTGTAATTTATCGAAGAAAAAAAAATCAAATCCGAAACGTTCAATTTAGACTGAATTAAGTTCTTTTTCAAACAACGAGTTAGATTAAGTTTTATTTAAATATCTTTTTAATACTATTCCAAATACTAACTTTCTGTTTAGCCAACACAATTGGTTTTTTACTATCTTGCAGTTGAACGGTATTTTGATTTAAATTGGTATTTGTCCCATCAAGCTTTGTTTTATCCTTTGTAGGAGAGATTTTTAAATCAGTAATTAATTCTATATTTAGCCCTTTACTTTCCAATGTTTCTTTAAATTGTTTTAGAAAAATAGATAAACTGACAGGTAATTTATCTACGTCTGTTAAATCAGCTGCACTATCATAATTTAAAATATTTCTCTCAGTATAATTTTGTTTTTTTATTTGAAGCCTCCAATAATCCCAATTTTCATTAATGGAATTATTTGGGAAAAGTTTGTCAATTTCATAATTCAGAAAATAAACCAATTTATTTAAATCCACATTGTCTGCTTTGCATTCCTTGATAAGTGCCTGTTTAGATAATTCTAATGTTTTTTTATCAAAGCTATGGTTTTGAACTAAATGTATTAAATCAAATAAGTCCTTAAAACGAGGCCTTACCAGTGTTTGGTGTATTTTCCAAGACACTTGTAAACTTAATGGAACAGTGTTAGCTATAATAAAAAATTCTCCATTAATTGGTTTATAAATTAATGAAATTGGCGAGTGGTCAATATCCAAGTTAAATGAAATGTCTATATCAATATCAAGTTTAGTTTCTCCAACCCAACATATTAAATCAGTATTAACTGTTGGAAAATCATCTGCCATAGCATAGTCAATTTTTCTCCAAAATTCATTTTCCTTAAAAGATCTAAATTTTACCCCATCATTTAATTTAAGTTCAGTTATTTCAGTAGCCCATTTATTAAATATTTCTTTTGCAGTATCTTCATCATTGATTTTGTTTAGGTAAACCCAATCAAGGTCAGCAGGAATTCTATCTTTAGAATTATTGAAATATTGTCGAGTTACATAACTACCTTTTAACATAAAAGGAGAATTGATTAAAGCAGCTCTACGAATAAAAGCTTCGTGAGCTATCATCTCAAATTTTTTGTATTCGGTTGTTTCCATTTTTAATTCTCTAATTGAGGTAGCCAGCCTGTATCTAGAAATTTATTGTTATCATAAATACAATATTCTGCTTCTTGTTTAAAAATTGTCCAATTACCTTTTTTAAGGTCTTTTACGAGTTTATTTACTCTGTTTTCAAATTCAATTTTAGATCCAAATTCTCTCAAAGTGATAAAACGTTTATTACTTTCATTTTTTAATGAATTTAATGATAAATGCACGTTGTGTTTTTTACAAATCTCATTTAAATTATCAATTTGAGAATAATCAATTTTCCCGTGCCATTCAAAATATTTTTGAAAAGAAGATTTATAATTTTGAAATAAATCGAAATTTTCTGCAGGAATCTCAATTTTGAGACGTTTAATTATAAAATTCTCTTTAGTTAAATGTTTTGATAATTCGGTAGAAATGGCTAAAACATTTTTAATGTTATCTGAAAATACTATTTTACTAAACATAGGTTGTTTTATAAATTTACCCGCCGAAAGTTCTATCATTAATGGTTTGGCATCAATCTTAGCACATACAGCAATAAACTCATTTTGACGACATGGGGTCAAATAGTTTGTAGTAATATGTATTTCAAATGGTACAATTTTATACACTTTAATAATGTAATTACTCTTTTTTAATAAAATTACTACTAATCGGACATATATTGCCGATTGTAATGGATTAGAAAGTCAAAACTTTTAATCTTGTAGAAGAAAAGTAATAGCCTATTATTTATTAAATTTAAAAAAAATTAATATAAAAGACTAATGTCAGAAAAACACACATAAATTTTTATATTTACTTTAACCTGAAATTTCGTAAAAAAAATTTTAGCCAAAGATGTTTCTCATCAAAAACATAATAATTATACAAATGACAAGATATAATATTCTTTTTGTTCTATTAAATCGTTTAATTTTTTGACCACAGACTATACATTCTTTTTGCGAAATCTTAACAAACTTTAAAGACATAGCTTCATCTATTTTTGGTTTGTTATATTTACTAAAATATCTAGTATCAATTGTGTGATCATCAATATCATATTGAAATAATTTTGTTGAACCACATCGATTACAAGCATTCTCAATGAGTTTTTTTTCTTTTTGGATTAAATTTGAAATTTAATTTTTAGTTAATTTTCTCTTATGAAATATGTAGTTTTTCAGTTCAATTTGCATTTTTTTTCAATATTGAGGAAAACGATAAGTATAGAAATATGCAATTTCCATATCACTTAAAGCATTTAGAAAAGAAAGTATATCCATTTTAAAAAAAAAATCTAGAAAGTGTTTGATATTTTCGCTAAAGTTTAGTGCTTTGTGTTGTAGTTGGAATTATGAATTGAAAGCCCAAACTATAGCTAAAAGCCATTTGAAAAACTAAATTTAATCTTTTGTACATCTGTATAATATGATACAAAACCGTGTAAGCTGTTTTTTTTTTATCGTAGTGTTTATGTTCTACTATAAATTATCAAATCACAACTTAGAGCAATTATGAACGTGTTACCAGTGTCGGAAAAACCGAAAGCTCGTAGCTCACAGGCACCGTTTTTTCCTACAAAAATTTTTACTTTTCTGTCAGGTGATTGCAGATAAATCCTATTCACTAAATATCTTTCAAAGGGTTTGTCATCTGGTTCCGGGTCAGAAATAATCAATGTCCAACCGTCTTGTGTTGTCTTTGATAAATTATCTTCTCCATAAAGTCCGCAAGTATTAATTTCTATGTTTGCTAAAAAGTCAAAACCAACAATTGAATTTGTTGACTTGTTTAATTTGTGCCACCAATCAGAGTCGTCATGTTTTCTTGCAACTTTTTCTCCTGTCTTGCAATCAAAAATACCTTGTCCTTGACTTGACAAAACAATTAAAAAATCTTGGTTGGAAACATATCCAATATTTTCAAGTCCGCCTACTCCAAAAGTGTTTTTATGTGTCCACATATGTTCTGTTTAAAATTACTGTTTATGTGACGAAGCTTGGCGCATGTAGCGAAAAATAAAGCAGAAACTTTATCATTAACCAAAACTAAGCTACGCCTATTTGATTTTTAAATTTAATAATAAAAATTGAAATGACGATTGCGACAAAAAAAAAAAGAAGCTTTCTATATTTACACTAGACTGTCATTTCGAAAAACCGATGTTGTGTATTCAGCTTTTTATTCAGTTTTGTTTAGTGTCCAAATAATTGCTTTTTCCTTTGTTGCTCTGAAAATTGTTATATGACTTTCTTTTGGTTCGTTCGAAAATTTCCATTTGACATTTTCTTTGTTCTCTTTTTTGAAAATGTCAGCTAATTCTTTTGTAAAAGGCGAAATATCTTCTGCATCTGACCCTGCAAACCAAATTCGTTTTTCTGAAGTTGGGAATTTCGCTAAATGTTCTTTTGCCGTTTTTACCAAATAATGATTGTTCCACCAAAGTGATGGGTCAAATGCGATATAATTGTCAAACATTTCTGGTGTTAGAAAAAATGTTTCCATTACAAAAAGTCCTGATGCAGATTCTCCAATTATACTTTTTTCAGATGTTGTTCTGTATCGATTTTTAATTTCAGTGAAAAGTTCGTCTTTGATAAATGCTCTAAATTTATCTGAACCACCAACAACTGGTGCAATTTCTTTGTCTTTCGCTACTTCTGTAAAGCCTGTCAAATCTCTTCTTCGTTGCGTGTTTTCAATTCCGACAAGTATTAAAGGTTTTATTTTCTTTTCTTTAATTAGTTTATCCAAAGTATTTGCAATGTGAGGAAAATCTTCTTTTATTCCACCATCTGCCATATACATTACGGGCAAAGAGTCTTTACTTGCATTATAATTTTCTGGTGTCCAAACATTCACTACTCTTTCTTCTCCAACTTGTTTAGATTGAATTTTAAAAGTTTCGTATTCTGGAATAGGGTCGTTTGGCTGTGATGAGTTTGAGCAACTTGTTAATGTTACAAGTATAAAAATTAAGTTGTAATAAATGAATTTCATATTTTATATTTATTTTTTGTAAAATGTCGTTTTAAATAGACGTACTACGTTTTGGTACTTAACTAAGCAACGAAAAATAAAACTTTACGATTGACCAAAACTAAGCAACGCCTTTTTGATTTTTAAATTTATTAAAAAAATGAAATAAGCGAGTGCAACAAAAAAGAAAATCAACTTCGAATTTAATATTTATTACTCATTGAACCAAACTTGAGTTACCGATAGTTTTACGTCAATAGTTTTAATAAAATTGCCAATAATCCAATTAATAAACATAATGGAGAATAGTACCTTGTGTCGTTTTTTCCAAATTTTGTTTGATCAATTTTCTTGAAGAAACCAATATATTTAAATTCACCAATAGCTCTTAGGATAAAAATACTTGCGATTAACCAAAGTCCATATAGCTGAACAGACTCGAGCAATAATGATCGTTTAAAATCTATTATATTCAACAAAACAACAAGCCCAAAACCTAATAAACCAAATGCAACAATTAATGTTGTTATTATACCTGGCATTCTTGCTTGTGCATTATTTTTTTTAGTTGGTATAACAGAATCATTCCAACGTTTTCCTCCAAATGCCCAGTAAAAATGGATTGAAGCAAGCAATGAAAAAATACTAATTAAAAGAACCGCTATTATTGTTACCATATAGTTTAAATTACGTTTAAGCTGAAAATCTTATCCATACTTTTTTTATTGACTGATTTTGGTGTATTTTTCATTGCCAAATTTCGCAACCATATTCCATACTTATTTTCAATATGTGCCATTTTTCCAATTCTCCAACTTGTATTTACAATCGCAAGTGCTTTTTTTCTTCTTATATTTTCATACTTTTTAAAGGCGTTTCCAATAGGGATATTCTTACTCAAAAGTTCACCTAATACGTACGCGTCTTCAATAGCTTGACAAGCTCCTTGTCCCAAGTTTGGCGTAGTGGCGTGAGCTGCATCACCTACTAAGCATATATTTTTACTTTGCCATTTGTCGATTGGTTTTAGATCAAAAACATCACTCACTATAATTTTCTCTTTATTAGTGACTGAAATTATATTTATAATATCAACATGAAATTCACTAAAATAATCTGCTAAATTTATATTGTTGGGCTCTAAATTTTTTGAATTTGCCAACGCATACCAATACACTTCTTTATCACTTATTTTTACAAAGCCAAAGCGTTTTCCCTTTCCCCAAGCTTCATTAAGCTCGTTATGATATTTTTGAGGTAAATGTGTTTCACAAATACCTCTCCAACAAATTTGTTTTGAGTCGCGTAATGTGCTTTTTTCAAATAATTGATTTCTAACTACTGATTTTATTCCATCTGCTCCAATTACAATGTCACTTTCAATCGTTGAATTGTCTTCAAAAGTCAGCTTCAAAAGTTCTGATTTTTGAATTTTAGAAAGTCGTTTTGATAAATGAATATGGTCAAGACCAAGTTCGTCTATGAGTATTTTTTGTAATACTCCTCTATGAATGGCTGTATTTTGAACATCATATTTCTGTTCGTAAGTACTTAGGTCTATTTTACTCAAATTGTTTAGCTGATCATCTGTAATTTTCATAAACGAGATTTTATTCCCAGCTTTTTCAATTTTGCGATGAATACCTAGTCCTTTAAAGACTTGCATTGCATTATTTGCAATTATAATTCCTGCTCCAACTGATTTAATTTCTTTAGAACCTTCAAAAATGGTTGGCTTGATTCCTTTCTGTTTCAGTATTAAGGCTGTTGTTAATCCGCCAATTCCTGCTCCAATAATACTTATTGTTCCTTTCATTTTAATATTAATTTGATATAATCTGAAAGATAAAATTAGCGATGAAGTCATCAAAAAACGTTCACTTAAGTTAATTAGTGCAAATGCGTTTTCTGATTCTGCTTAATGATTGAGGCGTAATTCCAAGATAACTGGCGAGATGCCTTTGAGGGATTTTTTGAAAAAGTAAGGGATTTTCCTTTAAAAGTTTTAAATATCTGTTTTCAGGAGAATAATACAATAAATCTTCTATTCGTTTTTTTGCAAAAAAATAGACTTGTTCTGTCATTCTTTTCGAAAAAAGTTGCCAGTATATGCTACTGTTAGAAAGCTGATTCCAATTATCATAACTGATTAAACAAACTGTAGAGTTTTCTAATGCTTGTATATTTAGTTTTGAAGTAGATCTACGTAAGAAACTATCATAATCTGTAAAAACGATATCCTCAAGTTGATGGTCAAAGTGAAATAAGAAGTTTATTTCCTCTCCGTTTTCGTTAGAATAAAAAGTTCGCAATGAGCCATCTAATGTTATACCGATAAAGGAACAAATGTCATTTTCTTTAAGGAGATATTCATTTTTCAATACATCCTTAAATTGCAACAATGAATATAGTTCATCAAACAATTCTTCTTTGATTTGAAATGTTTGTATTAATTTATTACGATATATCTGGTTCATAATTTCTGCTTACAACGTTTTCGTAGCTTCATGCAGTTGGGAAATCATAAAAATAAAACTTTACGATTAACAAAAACTTAGCAACTCCATTTTGATTTTTAAATTTAATAAATAAAAATGAAATAGGTGAGTACGTTAAAAAAGTAAACCAACTTTGAGATTAGCCTTTACTCACCATTGCGCTAAACTGTGTTGACGGTAGTTGTTTTCTTGGTTACGATTGTCCCCACGCAAATTAACAATTGTCAAAATTAAGTTTTTTCAAATCTTCTCTTTGAATTGTTACACTAAAAATACTTTCGTTACTAAAACCATTTTCGCCTATTTGTAGAAGTAGAATTTTGTCAGAAAAAGTGATTTCTTCAATTTCTTTTTGTTCATATTGGCAATGTGTATAAATTCCGAATATTTTTGATTTGTCAGAACCTAAAAAATAATCCCATATTTTTACATCTTCGTTTGTTTCTTCTTCCTCATCTTCGTCTTCTAATTCTCTAAATCGTTCTTCCAGTGTTTCAGTATCAGCATAAATTACTTTACCTATATCATTCATTATGTCAGCAAAAAAAATAAGTTGTCCTGACTTTGGTAACAAACCTGAACTGTCAAATGGCGAAAATTGTGCTAAGTCAAGTTGAGCAACAAATCGTAAATCTTTTGGATATTCATTTTCATTTAGTAAATCAACAACTGCTCCACCATAACGAGAGTATCCTAATGGAATTTCTATTTCAGTGTGTTTTACATAATTTTTAAGCATCCAACTTTCGTGTTTCATAGAATGCTGGATAATATTGTATGTTGTCAGCAGTAAAGCTAATAATTTCAAATATTTGTGTTTGTTTTGTCCATTTGATATTTTTTATTTGTGAGGTTGGTCAAACAATTGCCACCAAGGTTTCGAGTCCTAGCGTCAGTGTTGCTAAATTGAAGCGCAAAGTTTCAATTTAGCAAGATTGTGCAAAAGCAAATTTTTATTTACTAAATTAAGAAAAAAAGCTAATGCTCACAGCATTGGCGGCATAAAAAGTACGAACGTTTAACTTAGCCGTTATTCCGATCTTTTGCCAAACTGCTTGTTATGTGATATGCTTATTTGTTCAGCGTTCTCTATGCTTTTTTCGTGATGTATTTTGTTTCTTTGGTTTTGCATTTGATTTCTCAAGGTTTGCAAAGTTTCGTTACAAATTTCCATTGTTATATTGCACTAAATAAAAATCAACATAATAGCTCAACATCGCATCGTCGTGAATTGGGTCAATTTCTGTGCCTTCTTCACGTAAAACATTGATAACGCTAATATTTGAACCAATTATTTTATCAGGTTATTCATCTCTAAATGAATTTTCTGATACAATGATTTTGATTAATTTTTTCATTCTTTATAAGTATTTTTTAATGCTTCAATAACTTCTTCTAATTCATACTATTTTACTGGTACTATTTCTTTTCCGTTGACATCAATAAATCCAAACCGAAAGTCTTGAATTAACGTTTTTTCTATTATTTTCAAAAGGCTTAATTTTTGAGAAAAAAGGGATAGAAACTTCTTTTCTATATAATTACTTTTTTTAATTTCATGAAGCATTGATTTTTATTCCAGCTTTGTTTAAGAATTCAATTTGTTTTTCTAAACATTTATCTTCTAAAACTTCTAATTCACGTTTCTTATTATTTAATTGATTTTTAATTTTTGTTCTTGCAACACTATCTTGCTCAACTACGTACTTTTCTAATAAAGTTGCATATTCAGTCTCAATGACATTAAAATAATTTAAAATTTCTTTATGAAAAGAAGCTGAATTTTCTGTAGGTTCAAAATTTACTTCGATAAAATCTTTGGTTTCTTTACAATATGAAGCTATTCCTTTTACTTGTTTGATTTTAATTTCGTGAGAAAATGTATCGTCTGCGTTTGAATCGAATGCACCATTTGTAAATTTTTCAAAACTTTCATCTAGTCGTTCTTTACAAGAATAAAAATCATGAGCTACTTTTTCGTTATAAGCAAATTCAGCTTTATTAGAGCAAGCAGCTAAACTGAATAGTAACAGCAAAATGATTACAGTAAGATTTGATTTCATTGTATATTTTTTATAATTAAATATAATAAAAAAAATATAAGTACTTGATATACAATACTAATATTCTTTAATCTTAGCATTTTTTTGTAAATTATTTTTGCTGTTTGATGTAGTTATTAGTTTTGTCATCGTATATAAATGTTGCCTTTTCATCGTATGGATTTTTTGTTTTTTCGTCATATCTAAATGATTTTGGATTGGCTTCATCAACAATTTTATCTCTATAATAAACATGTTTGTTGTCTTTACCAAAATTAGAATTTTCGATTGTCGAAAAAGAAGCAACATCTGCTGTAGTTTTAATTAAATTATCTGAGTTGAAATCAGAATAAAAAATTGTTTTTCCATCAGTAAAGTATTGATTGTTAATGTGTTCAAATTTAGAATAATCCAAACCTTCAAGTGTAAATTGATTTCCATTTATGAAAAGTTTGTCATCTGCTTTCAATAATAAAGCATTCGAATTAAATACTTTAACGGATTTTTCGTCTTTTAAATCGATTTTTTGTATTTCTTTATTTTTAAAAAAATAAACGTTTGAATTGGTTCGAATATAATACAAATTAAGCACCTTAAGTTCATCTGTATTTACGTTTTCTGATGTTATCCAATTGTTTTCTAGAAAATAAAGTTTGTTTTTGTCTTTCGAAAAACTTGTATTTAGCATTTCAAAGCTACTTAAATCAGCATCGAATTTTTTATCATTTAAAAATATATGATTTTTATCTTTTGCCCAATTTGCGTATTCTTTACTAATTATTTGATAAGTTAAAGGGTCCGCATTTTCAATTATTTGAAGTTCTAATTTACCACTTTTGGGAATGTCTTTAATCAGATATACATTGTTTTTGTCTTTGAGTAAAGTTGTTAATTTGTTTTCATCTTGATGATTTAATTTTTCAAGTTTAATTGATTCTACCGTAAAAGTTTCGTAATCAACATTTGAAATTGGAAAGTTTTTGTAGTAAAATGTATTTTTATCTTTCGCCCAATATTTTGAGATTATTTCGAAAGTTTCTTTATCTACATTTTCTAATTCTTTTGGTGTGTCTCCAACAAAGAGATTACTAAAATAAAAAACCTTATTTTTATCATAAGTTCCGTAATGATAATATTCTGATTTTTCTTTATTTACAACATTTCCAACTTGATTTGTAAAATCATTGCAACTGAACAAAACAAAAAGTAGATTCAAACATAATCCAATTTTAGCAAAGTATTTGAAATTTTTCATAATTGTGGTTGGTTTAAAAATTATTTCAATTTCATAACTTCTTCAAGCAATAGGGGTAAATTTGTTTCTGGATTTATGACATCGTTATTCCAAAAACTCATCACACAACTCATATAATTTCCGCGAACTTCTTCAGCAACATAATAAATCGTAAGCGTTTTTCCGCCCGACATTCCTGCAAGCATATTTTTTACACCAGTAAAATCGTAAATCACTTTTTTGGCTTTAGTTTCAACATTTTCGAAAACGACATCTACCATTTCTTCAGAAACAATTTTTCCACCTTTATTAGTTAAAGTAAAAGCAAGCTGATTGTCAATTGAGTTTTGCGCACTTTCTAAGGTTTTATGAACAGACCAATTCATTTGTCCATAATAAGGACATTGTATCGAGTTGATATTTTGCCAAGTACAACTACCACCTAATTTAATTTTTCGACCTCCAAAATCAATAATTTCAGTATTCATTGACGAATAATTTTCATTCGGAATTTTATCTTCAATAATTATGTTTACCAATTCTTTTTCCATCTCTAAATCTAAAGTACCAAACTTAGCAAACCAAATAACTGTTATCGATTTATTAGGATTTTCAAGAATGTAATACGATTCGTTCTGAATTAAATGCTCCGTAATTTTTTTTGATTTTGAAACAAAAAGATTATTTAAACGAATCGATTCTAATTTAGATTTAGATTCATTTTGTATATCAAGTTTTTTGAACAATTTTTTTAAACCTTGTTCATTGAAATCATACTTAAATGTTTCTTTTGTAATTACATAACCATCTAAATCGTACCAAGTTTTAGTTCCGTTTTCAATAATTCGGAGTCTTTCTAAAATTTTATTTTCTTGTGCTTGACAAACGCAAGTAAATAGTAATAAGGCTATAAATATTTTTTTCATCTACAGTTTTTTAAAATATATTACTTTTTAAAAGTGTTTTCTAAAATCAAATCAAACGTATCATCATTTGGATAAGGCATTTTTGCTTTGATGAAATTTCCTTCTTTATCAATAAAAATAAATCTCGGAATAGATTCTATGGTATAATCTTTTTCAAATTGTTTGTTATCTTTTATAATCAATTGTTTTACTGTTTTAGATTTACTTTTTGCCTGAGCCAACCAAGAAGTTTTGTTTTGGTCCACACTTAAGGCTATAAAAACTAAATCTGTATTCTTTACATTTTGATTCGCAGCTTTTTCAAAACTTGGCGAAACATATTTACAAGGTCCGCACCAAGTTGCCCAAACATCAATAATAACATATTTACCTTTGTAATCGCTTAAACGTATCGTTTTACCTTCTAAATCAAAAGCTTCAAAGTTTGGCGCAATGGCATTGTCTGACAAACGTTTGGTGTTATTTAAAAGTTTATTTAGGTAATTTATGTTTTCTGTTTTGGTTAAACCCGTTTGATATGTATTAAAAGTTGTAATAGCTTCGTCAGCGTTTTTACTATTTTTAATCATTGAAACTAAATTAATAGTCAAAAGTTTTTCTTTAAATGAATCGTTTGGTAATTTTAAAATCGCATTGAATATTTTGGTGTTTTCATCTAAATCTGAAGTATCATCTTTAATTAAATTATTTATAACTAATGCACGATAACTTCTGTCAAAAAGCATTTGTTCGTCGTTAAACTTAATTTTATGATGTAAAACTTTAAAAGCTTCAAAATCTTCATTCTTAAAATTCGGATTCTGTAATATCGCTTTCTTTTCAAAGTCATTCCACAAATTATAAAAATAAGCCACGATTTGTTTTTCTTGAATCTCTTTATAATCATCGCGAATGATGTAATTATCGCTGGTATATGAATTGGCAAGATTTTTTAATTCGCTCTCATATTCATCAAGAATTGATTCTGAAATCTTTTTAGGTTCATTGTTGTAAAAATCTTTGTCGATATAATACGATGAATTTGAACTGATGTTTTCAATATCAGATAAGTTATTTTCTGCTAATCTTGTACCTGTAATTTTAGCGGTAAACTCTGAACCTTCATGATTCAAATCTAAATGCAACTTGTCGTTTTTTCCAAAAACTAAATTGGTCGAAATACCGTTGTCAAATTTCAAATTGTACTTCGCAAGATTTAAATCCTCATTGATTTGTAACTTAAACGAATCCGAATTTATTGGAATCGTATATAAAGTATCATTAGTTAATAAATCCAGCAAATAAGCTTCTTTAATTTTATCCGTACTTTGAATGGTTCCCGAAATTTCAGTTGTATTGGATTGCATCATTTGATTTGGTTTTAAAATCCAGCAAATCAATCCAAATAAAACGACAAATGTTGTTGTACTAAATGCAATAGTTTTAAAATCTTTAAAAAAGGAAGCTTTGAAAGTTCTAAACGCATATCTTCTAAATCCAACAAATAAAAATAAAAGTCCTAAAGCAATACTTAATCCTTCGGAATAGGTGAAATAATAACCCAAATCACTTGAATAAAACAGCGCATTTTTAACCAGTTTTAGTGGATACCATTTTGGGGTTAAGTTTAAACCAGCTAATATTCCTGACGAAACCAAAAGTAAAAATCCTAATACAATTGATAAAATAAAATTCGAAAATCGTATGCTAAACGAATAAATCAAAGCAGTCAGAAAGAACAAACCAAACCATAAACGAATGCAAGTTTGAATTTCGTCATAACCAATCGAATAAAATGCTAGTGTTTTATTTGGTTGCAAAAAATATAAAACGGCAGCTATAAAAGCAACAGAAATTAAAAAGCAAAATATAGAAATTGCGTTAATAATTAGTAGTTTGAGAAATTTCGCAAAGTAAATGGCGAATTTATTTAAAGGTTGGGTTTCTAAAAGTTGCCAAGTATTATTTTTAAACTCTATTTGTGAAATTCGACTTGCAGAAATAATTACAATTATTGCACTAAAAAATTCAAAAGATTTTTTTAAAATGTTGAAATTGCTTTTGAAATAATTTTCCGGAGCCGTTAAAGATTCATTGTAATCACCATTAATTAGTGTAAATGTTAAAAATATAAATGGAACAATTGCTGCCAAAACAATCGCTGTATAAGTTATATAAGTTCCTTTTAGTTTGATGCCTTCGGTTTTAAAAGCTTTTATAAAATACGATAAATTAGATGCCATTAGTTGTTTTCTGTTAAATTCATAAACCAATCTTCAAGTCCGCCACGTTTAGTTACTTCAAAAATCTGAAAGTCATTTTGAACTAAATTTTGAATCAATTCCGGAATTTCATTCTCATGTTGTAATGTAAATTGTAATCTTTTTGAATCTATTTTCAAAACTTCAAATTTTTCTAATTTCGATTCATATTTAGAAACCTCATCCAACAAAACCTCAACCGTAACGTTTTTATTTTTAAGACTTAAATCAGCCATTGAACCTTCAAACATCAATTTTCCTTGATTGATGATAGCCAAATGCGTGCACGTTTTTTCAATTTCGTTTAATAAATGACTTGAAATCAAAATGGTAATTCCTTTTTCTTTGTTTATGCGTTTGATTAATTCGCGAATTTCAACGATTCCTTGCGGGTCTAAACCGTTTACAGGTTCATCTAAAATCAATAATTCAGGGTCATTTAAAAGTGCCATTCCAATAGCTAAACGCTGTTTCATTCCTAACGAATATTGTTTGGCTTTTTGTTTTTGGAATTTTGCTAATCCGACTAATTCCAACATTTCTTGAATTTTACTTTCAGATACATTCTGAATTGTAGCAATTAATTTTAAATTATTATATCCGCTTAAATGTAAGTAAAGCGTAGGAGTTTCAATAATACTTCCAATTTTTTTAAAGACTTCAGGAAGTTGTTTTTGTAAGGGTTGACCAAATAAATAAATAGATGCTGTATTTTGTTCGTTAATCAAACCCGTTATTAAACGCATGGTTGTAGATTTTCCGGCGCCATTCGGACCTAAAAATCCATAAATACTTCCTTTTGGAATATTTAGAGATAGGTTTTCTAATATTTTTCGTTTTTTATTAAACTGAAAATTTAGATTTTTTGTTTGAATCAGAAATTCATTCATATTTTTTTGTGATAAAAATAACGTTTTTATTCGTTGGTTGGTATTAATTTAAATAGGTGAATGTTTATTTAACATTTGTTGGCATTCTTTTTGATAAATTTAACATATGTAAATTTACTGATTATGAAATGATTATATAAATTAATTCAAAAACCACTTAATTATGAAAAAGTTATTCAAAATTTTAAAACTGTCATCATTTGCAATTGCTACAATAGTAATTGTAAGTTGTAATAAAGATGATAATTCACCAGTTGCAGCAGCTAGTTGTTTACCAACTAATCTTCAAAATGGAGTGATTGCAGCTTATACTTTTGGAAATGGTTCTTTAAATGATTCGTCAGGAAATGGTTATCATTTAACAAATACTACTACAGCTTCTCCTGGAGCTGATAGAGCAGGAAATTCAAATTGTGCGTTCCATTTTACTGAAGCAAATAATGAATTTTTAATTTACTCAAATGCTACTTTTTTAGATAATATTCAAAGTCAACCTTTCTCAATTTCATTATGGTACAAAAATGAAAGTTTAGATCCGAATAAATTTGAAATATTAATGGGAAAAAATACTAACACGCCAATTGGACAATTTTATGTTGGATTACATGATGTTAGAAGACCTGTTTTTTCGATTGACGGAAATTATGCTTGGGCAATAGGTAATCCTCAGGACCAATATACAACACCTCAATGGAGACATTTAGGACTTGTTTTTGATGGAAGTTTCTTGCAAATTTATATTGATGGAGTTTTTAATATCCAGTATTTAAAGCTACCTGCTATATTTAATTTTAATGGAATCCCTGGAAATATTGGCGATTTGTTTTTAGGAAAAAAATATGATGGTTTTTTAGATGATATTGTTATATACAATCGAAATTTAAGTCAAACAGAAATTACGCAATTATATAATTTACCTGCATGTTGTGTGTAATTTCATAAATAAAAATATTATTATGAAAAAGTTATTCAAAATTTTTACACTGTCATCTATTATAATTGCTTCGATAGTAATTGTAAGTTGTAATAAAGATGATAATTCACCAGTTGCAGCAGCTAGTTGTTTACCAACTAACCTTCAAAATGGAGTGATTGCAGCTTATACTTTTGGAAATGGTTCTTTAAATGATTCGTCAGGAAATGGTTATCATTTAACAAATACTACTACAGCTTCTCCTGGAGCTGATAGAGCAGGAAATTCAAATTGTGCATTTCATTTTACAAATGCAAATAATGAATTTTTAACTTATGTAAATCCTGTTTTTTTAAATAATTTTGATTCTCAACCTTTTTCAATTTCTTTATGGTATAAAAATGAAAATATTCAAACTAATGGAGGTTTTGAATTATTGATTGGTAGAGATACAGGAATGCATTGCCCTGATACTTCTGGACAATGGTCAGTTGCTTTATATGATTTGAGAAAACCTGTAATAGGAATTAATAAACATTCTTTATGGGCTTCTGAAATAACTGTAGGTTCTTATGCAGTTTCTCAGTGGCGTCATCTTGTAGTTACTTGTCAAGGAACAAATTTACAACTGTTCGTTGATGGTGTTTCAACTAATTCAGTGGCTGGTTTTGGCTGTGGTGGAGATGACTTTGATGCTGGTAATTTTGGAGATTTATTTTTAGGAAAAGATTTCGATGGCTTTTTAGATGATGTTGTAATATATAATAGAATTCTAAGTCAAACGGAAATTAATCAATTGTATAATTTACCAACTTGTTGTATGTAAATGTCTCAAATAAAAAAGATTATTATGAAAAAAATATTCAAAATTTTAACACTGTTATCTTTTATAATTGCTACGATGGTAATTGTAAGTTGTAATAAAGATGATAATTCTCCAGTTGCTGCAGCCAAATGCTTACCAACTAACCTTCAAAATGGAGTGGTTGCGGCTTACACTTTTGGAAATGGTTCTTTAAATGATTCGTCAGGAAATGGTTATCATTTAACAAATCCAACTTCTGCTTATTCTGATCAAGATAGAGCAGGAAATTCGAATTGCGCTTTCCATTTTATAAGAGGAAATAATGATTTTCTAACTCGAAGTAATGCAACGTTTTTGGATGGTTTTTTAACTCAAGATTTTTCAATTTCATTATGGTATAAAAATGAAAATCCGAGTTTAGTTGATTTCGAATTACTAATTGGAAGAGATGATGGTTTTCATTGTCCAAATACAAATGGACAATGGTCATTGGCTCTTTATGACTTAAAAAAACCAACTTTTGGAATGGATAAATTTTCAATTAATTGGAATTCTAATCCAGTTAATGCAATTCCAGTAGATCAACCGCAATGGCGTCATTTAGTAATTACGAGTAGTGGGTTAAATTTTAGATTGTTCTTGAATGGGGTTGAAACCTCAACATTTACTTCAGGACCTTGCGGACCTAATTCACAAGATTTAGGTGATTTGTTTTTGGGTAAATATTTTGAAGGTTTATTAGATGATGTTATTATTTACAATCGCATCTTGACAGTTAATGAAATAACTCAGTTATATAATTTACCTGCTTGTTGTATGTAATTTTAGTTTTTTTGAATATTAAAAATCCGAGAGTTTTAAGCTAATTAAACTCTCGGATTTTGTTTTATGTTTAAAATTTTAAATCTGTTTTGGTTGAGGTAAAATCAATACCGGAACATCAGAATGATAGGATAATTGCTTACTTAAACTCGAAGTAAACAAGCGTTCAAAGAAGTTTAATTGTCTTTTTACGATGCACATTACATCAATCAAATGTTCATCAATGAAGTAAAAAACGCTTTGTTCTAAATTCGGATTTAAAACCGTATAAATTTTTACTTTATCGTTGTTAAAGTAGTCTTTCCATTTTTTTACGATTGATACAATTTCTCTGTTTTCTTTACGTAAAACATGTAATAATTTTACTTCAGCATCTAATCTCGTAGCTATTTTAATGATTTGGTCAATTCCTGCTTTGTCACTTTCGTTTAGCATAGTTGCAAAACCAAATGAGAATAAACTTCTAAACTTAGCTTTGCCAGGCACGCTTAAAATTGGAATGTCAATACTATTAATGACATTTACGGTATTAGAACCAAGTAATTTTTTTTCTAACGAATGATTTCCGTTGGTTCCCATTACTACGAAATCTATAGCTTCTTCTTTAATAATACGTTTCATATTTCCTAAAAGCAAACCTTCTTCAAAAATGAATGTAAGTTTTACATCTTCTAATTGATAATCTTTAGCAACTTCACGTAATTTAGGACCTTCTTCTTTATAACGTTCAAAATTGTTTAATTCAATACTTTCATAAACACCTTGAATCAATTCAGGTTGACCACCGCTTGTCGTAGATATAATAGGCATTTCGTATGAATGTAAAACAAAAATTTCGGCATCAATACTCTTAGCTAAATGTAAAGCATAAATAAATGCATTCGAAGCTGTATGTGAAAAATCTGTTGGGAAAAGAATTTTTTTCATGATAATGTTGTTTAGTCTAGCCTAAATTACAAAAAAAAGTTTGCATAAAGCAAGTATTTGCTGATATTTTATGTTCAAATAAACCTTTTAATGATTGGGTAATTAATTGTATTTTTGTACAAATATTTAATATTATGATTTTACAAGATACTATTGTTGCTTTAGCTACACCTTCGGGAGCTGGTGCAATTGCAGTGATTCGTGTTTCTGGGCCTAAAGCTATTGAAATTGTAGCACCGTTGTTTCAATCAATTAAAGGAAAAGATTTAACCAAACAAAAATCGCATACCTTACATCTTGGTCATATTATTGAAGGAACAAAGATTTACGACCAAGTTTTAGTTTCATTATTTAAAGGAAGTAATTCTTATACAGGCGAACCAACTGTCGAAATTTCGTGTCACGGATCTACTTTTATCCAACAACAAATTATGCAGTTGTTGCTGCGTAACGGATGTCGTATGGCAACACCGGGTGAATTTACCATGCGTTCATTCCTGAACGGAAAAATGGATTTATCTCAAGCCGAAGCTGTTTCTGATTTAATTGCTTCAGACAATGAAGCGTCACATCAAATTGCGATGCAGCAAATGCGAGGTGGATTCTCAAACGAAATTGCCAAACTACGTGAAGAGTTATTGAACTTTGCTTCTTTAATTGAATTAGAATTAGATTTTTCTGAAGAAGATGTAGAGTTTGCAGATCGTACAGCTTTTCGAGAATTAGTAAATCGAATTGAATTTGTTTTAAAACGTTTGATTGATTCGTTTGCTGTCGGAAATGTAATCAAAAACGGAATTCCGGTTGCTATTGTGGGTGAACCAAATGTCGGAAAATCTACCTTATTAAATGCATTATTAAATGAAGAACGCGCCATTGTTTCAGATATAGCCGGGACAACACGCGATACGATTGAAGACGAATTGGTAATTAACGGAATTGGTTTCCGTTTTATAGATACCGCTGGAATTCGTGAAACTAAAGATGTGGTTGAAAGCATCGGGATTCAAAAAACATTCGAGAAAATTGAGCAAGCACAATTGGTGTTATTTTTAGTTGAAAATTCACGTGCGAATGATTTAGAAGTCCTAAAACGTGAAATTCAAGAAATTAAAAACAAATACCCTCAAAAAGCTTTATTGGTAATTATGAATAAGATGGATTTGTTATCTGAAGAACAAATCTCAACCCTTAATTCTCAAATTTCAAATTTAGTATTGATTTCAGCTAAAAACAAAGTAGGAGTAGAAGAGCTTAAAAATGAATTGTTAAACTTTGTAGATACTGGTGCTTTGCGCAATAACGAAACCATTGTAACCAATACACGTCATTACGATTCGTTATTAAAAGCTCTTGAAGAAATCGAAAAAGTAAAATGGGGATTAGACAGTAATTTATCAGCCGATTTAATGGCGATTGACATCCGTCAAGCATTATACTATTTTGGTGAAATTACTGGTCAAGTAACTAATGATGAGTTGCTTGGGAATATTTTTGCTAATTTCTGTATCGGAAAGTAATTGTTTTTTGTTTAAAATTATAAAACTCACATATGAAAAATTTTTTTTTATTTTTACCAATACTGATTCTATTTTCGTGCGAAAGTTCTGAAATTGACATGAATCAAAATGAAGAATTTGTGCCAGTAATCAAAGATGAATTAATAGCTTCAAATTTAAATCCAACGGTTTTGGAGCGTGTAAAATTTCAATTTAAAATTAAAACAGATGGTTTGCCAATGAATCAACTATATGATTCCTTAACTTTTTCTGTTTCAGGTATTGATAATGAACTTCGCGTTTATAATATTGCTTATGAAGATCCTGGAAATCCGTATGGAAATCCAGCCGAAATGGAATTAGTTAATTGGTATCATTCTTTTTTTGCAGTAGGAAGTTATCAAACTCGTTTATATGGCTATAAAAATAACGTAAAGAAAACTTTAGATGTTTTAGATTTTACAGTTTCTCAACCTAATGATTTTTATAATATAGATTGGCAAAATTTCGTACTTGAAAAGACATCGTATACTAATGATATTAATCATTTTGGATTAACTATAAATGCTAAAATGATTTCAACATCTGCTATTATGGGATCTATATCTGTAGTTGAAGTAACTTGTGGTTGGAAAAATATACCATGGCCATATTCACAAGCTAAAAATGAAGAAAGTAGAGCTATTTTATATAGTAACATGATTGATAGTTACGGTTTGCCAACATATACAGAACAAAACAATTTAAATGAATTGTTTGCAGAATATTTTGATTCAACCCTTCCGACAGATGAAATCATTCATCATATTTGGATAACAGCTAAAAATAAGATAGCACTTTCTGAAATTCGTGTAAACAATGAAACAACATTAGGCTTTAAACTATACGCAGAAAAAAAATAAATAAAAGATTCGGTTATTGCCGAATTTTTTTGTTTAATTGAAAGTTCAATAAATAAAATTCCATTTTTCTGAAAATTTTTCTAAATACCAACGGCTAAGATATTCTGTAATATAAAGCATAGTTAAAGCATTGATGATGCATGAACTGCATTTTCTGTGAAAGCAAAAAAAACGTCTATTAATTTAGTTAGTATTTCTAGTTTTTAGTCTTAACAGTTATGCTAATATTACAGCGAATGAACAAAAGCGAATAATCAGAATAAAAAAACGAGATTCAATTTAGAACCTCGTTTTAGTTTTTTAGTTTACTATCAGTTTTTGAATTAAACCTTCGGAAGTTTTAATAATATAAATTCCTTTTTGATAACTCGAAACATCTATAGAGGAAATATTATTTTTTTTGTAGATGATTTTACCATTGAAATCATAAATTACAACAGAAGCTTCTCTATTAAAATAAACGATATCTCCTTTTGAAGGATTTGGAAAAATATTGAATGTTTTTGGAGCATCAATAATAAAATCTTCTGTAGAAAGTAAAGGTGAATTTACTTCATAAATGGTTAATGTTCCACTAATTTCATTTGCAACAATCACGTAGGCTGTGTTATTTGGACTGTTTTCTCGAGAAATATAAATCAAGCTTTCTGCTCCAAAATCACCAGCATAAGTTGAAGTACTTCTGTTGTTTTTATAATCTACAAAAGTGACATTATTTGGATCTGTAATATTATAAACCATAACTCCACCAATTCTTTCCAATGCAATAAAAGCAAAAGTTTGGTCACTAATTGTGGCTGTAGTTATTCCTTCTGGCTCAGGACCTTTAGCACGACTTCTCGATTTTTTGCTATTTGATTCGTGATCAGAATTAAATAGCGTTGGATAATGTTGTGCAGTATACATTTCAAAATCATCACCGCTATCGTAAACTAGAGTTTGAGTATCTGCATTAAATATAGAAAAAGAACGTGCACCAACAGAATAAATTTCTTCAAAAACACCATCATTATTAGAATCGCCATTTAAGTTTGTTGCTCTAAATCGACCTAAATTATGTGGTTGTTTTAGGATACTTGCATTTGGGAAAACGGTTGCATCTAAATTGTAATTGTTTGAGTTGACAGCAATTCGTTCTTCAAAAGAACCATATTCTTTTTCATCTCCTTCATTTGCTGTAATAATGAAATTTGTATTATTAACTTTGTAAGTCGCAATTGCATCTGGAATGTAAAAAGATTTCACAGGCCAGTTTGCAATTAAAATCTCATTATTATTGTCCGAAGCATCAAAACCATTTCCTGGTAAACTCATGTCTTTTGTACCTAAAGCCCAAAGATTTGTTATTGTCAAAGTAGTTAAATCAATTTCAGCGATTGCATTATTTTCTTGTAAAGTAACCCAAGCTTTTGTTGATGTATGGTCAAATGCAATGTACTCTGGTTCTAAATCTTGAGATAACGTACTTGTACTTTTGGTTTTTCTTATGCCACTTGCAATAAGATTCGTTTCATTAGAATTAAATTGCGTGAAGTTTAAAGTTGTAACATTCGATTGACTGATGTTATTTAATCCATTGGAAACATCAATAATTGAAACACTTCCTTCGGGATCAATACTATAATTGGAATTCGGTTGTCCTTCATTTGCTGTCATAATTTTTGAACCATCTGGCGAAAAAACAATGTTATCAGGTAACACACCAACTGTAACCTGATTGATGTAAGTTCCGTTTGTATTAAAGAAAACGACAGAACCGTTATTAGTTTCAATCGCATTTGGACTTGCAACAGCAACAATTCCATTTTTTACAGCAACGCTTGTAATTCCACCATAAGATGACATGTTAATTGATTGAATAACAGTTGGTAGTAACGGATTTGAAAAATCAATAATATCCAAAACTCCAGAAACACCGCTCGTAACAAACAATCTTTGCGTTGTAGGATCATGTACAACGATTTCTGTTGAACTTGAATTTGCTCCAGAAGGATCAAAACTACCAACATAATCTAAAGTGATTTCGTTTGTAGGAACAGGTGCTAAACGGTCGTTGTCTTTTATATATATTGTAGCTGATGCATTGCCATCAATTTCTAAACCTACAGGATTTTCTAAACTTATTACAAAATATTCAGCTTGTTGTTCCTCTAAATTATCATCAGTAATCGCAAATGAAATTGGATGTGTTGCAGAAGTGTTTTCATTGAAATTAATAGTTTGTGTCACTAAATTATGATCATTCGAATCTGCTGTACTGAACGGAGCTGGTTTCACAATCAAATCAACACTTGAATTCGCTCCTGGGTTTAGAATATTTAAATTCACATTAACCGTTCCAGCATCTTCATTGAAAACATAGAGTTGATTTTGTAAAGAAATTTTTGGAGTCGGAGTTGGACTTGAACCTAAAAGAAAAGCTTCTAACGTAAAATTATCAAATCTATTATTTCCGACTGTTCCACCGTTTCCTTCTGAAAACTCTACTTTTAATTTAAAATTCGGATTGTTATCTGCTAAAGGTAATGAAGAAAAATCTAATGTTTGTAAAGTCGGATCGCCGTCATTTGGATAGATGGTTTGGAACGTTGTGAATGTGTTTCCATCTACAGAATAAGACCATGTTTGAGTTCCCGCTCCAGAACCAGACCTTCTTGTCGCAAATTTAACTACAGGATTTTCATATCCTAAGGTTGATAAAGAAAATATCAACGCACCACCAATCGGATTGTTAAATCGCAAATGTGTACCAGCGACGTCACTGTTTCTTGCGTTTAAATTAAGTAAGTCAAAATTTTGACCAGTTCCATTCGCAAATGCAAATTCTGTTGTCGCTCCTAAAGTGTAACTGATAGAAGATGGTGATGCGATTGAAACATTAGGAGTTGTAATTGAGGAAATCGAACTGTTAGAATTAAAATTCCAATAATGAATTAATGATTGCGCTTGTAATTCTTTTGAAGTTAATAATGCAAAAACGGTTAAGCAACTTAGAGTAAGTTTTTTCATTTTATTAGTTTTTCTAGTTTTGTCAAAAATGAAAAAAAATGTTTTTGTGTTGTTTAATTAATTAATAACTAATGGGTTATTTATGTTATTTGATTGTTATTAACGTTAATTAAAAAGATTTTGTCATAAACAAAAAAACGAGATTCAATTACGAATCTCGTTTTTATATCAACTAAAAGATTAAAACTAATTTGTTCTGCGTCTTTTTATTTCTGTTTGTATCAAGCTTAATTCACGATTAGTTTGTCCAGCAACAGAAGTATTTTCTTCTGCTCTACGAATCAAATATGGAACCACGTCAAAAACAGGTCCGAATGGTAAATATTTAGCAACATTATAATCGTGTTTTGCTAAGTTGTAACTGATGTTGTCGCTCATTCCGTACAATTGACCAAACCACATTCTGTTATCATGATGCGCAATGTTGCGTTCTTGCATCAATCGCATCAACATATACGAACTATCTTCGTTATGAGTTCCAGCAAATAAAGCCATTTTATTATCTAGGTTTTCTAACATATACGTTACGCTTTTATTAAACGTTTCGTCAGTTTGTTCTTTAGTTGCACAAATAGGAGATGGGTACCCTTTTTCTTGAGCGCGTTCGCGTTCTTTTTCCATATAAGCACCACGTACAACTTTTAATCCAATATGGAAACCTTCAGTTAATCCAATTTGGTGAATTTCTTTAATGTAATCAAAACGGTCCCAACGATAGGTTTGAGCTGTGTTAAATACAATAGCTTTTTCTTTGTTGTATTTGCGCATCATATCCAAAGTTAAAGCATCAGCAGCATCTTGCATCCAGCTTTCTTCAGCATCGATAAGCAATAAAACATCTTTTTCGTAAGCCGTTTTACAAATAATATCAAAACGATTTACGATTTTGTTCCACGCAAATTGTTCTTGTGGAGTAAAATCTGCGTTTTCACCTTTCTTAACAAAAAGGTCAAATTTACCAACACCAGTCGGTTTAAAAACAGCAAATGGAATAGCTTGTCTTTCTTTAGCAAATTCAATAGTTTTCAATGTCATTGCTAAAGCGGCATCGAATTGCTCTTCAGATTCTTTACCTTCAACAGAATAATCCAAAACCGAAGAAACCTTTTTCGTGTACATTTTATCTACAACGCTAAGGCAATCTTTTTCGTTAACGCCACCACAAAAATGGTCGAAAACAGTTTTACGAATCATTCCTTCAACAGGGAGTTTATATTTGATAGCAAAATGTGCCAATGACGAACCCATTTTTACTAATGTTGGATGACTAATCATTTTAAATAAAAAATTAGCACGATTTAATTCGGCATTATTTTTTAAAGAAAATGCTACTTCTGTGTTGTTGAATATTTTTTCCATTTCTTTATTAAATAGGCTACAAATATAAATATCATATTATATATATCTATGAAAAATGGCTTAATTTTACAACAAAATTAAAACGTGTCTAATGAACGAAATTCAAGCTGAAAATTACAGTGTTTTTTTTGCAGAGCATGGCTTTCAAAATTTAAGTCAGATTCTAGCAAATGGCGGATATTCTAAAATTTTTATTTTAACTGATTCGAATACGACTGAATATTGTTTACCATATTTTTTACAAAGATTAGAAACTACTTTAGCTTTTGAAATTATTGAGATTGAAGATGGCGAGGTCAATAAAACCATTGAAACTTGTTTTGAAGTTTGGTCAGTTTTGTCGGAATATGAAGCCGATAGAAAAGCCATGTTTATTTCGTTAGGTGGTGGAGTTGTTACCGATTTAGGAGGATTTGTAGCTGCTACATACAAACGTGGAATTGATTTTATTTCGGTTCCTACAACTTTATTAGCAATGGTTGACGCGTCTGTTGGAGGAAAAACAGGAGTAGATTTAAGTGGATTAAAAAATCAGGTGGGTTTGTTTGCAAATCCGCAAATGGTTTTAGTTGATGCTAATTTTTTAGAAACTTTACCTGGCAACGAAATGCGTTCTGGTTTGGCAGAAATGTATAAACACGGTTTAATTGCTGATATTTCGTATTGGAACCAATTGAAAGATTTATCAAATTTTACAACTAATGATTTAGAATTGCTGATTTATCATTCGGTTCAACTTAAAAATGAAATCGTACTTCAAGACCCAAAAGAAAAAAATATTCGTAAAAAATTAAATTTCGGACATACTTTAGGTCATGCAATTGAAAGCTATCATTTGAATAATGACGAGTTACCGACTTTATTACATGGTGAAGCTGTAGCAATCGGAATGATTCTCGAATCAAATCTTTCTTTACAAAAAGGTTATATTTCAGAATTGTTTTATAATGAAATCAAAACGGTTTTAAATGCTGTTTTCCCACAAATTCTATTATCAGAAAAAGACATTGAAGCTTGTTTGCAACTTTTAGTTCACGACAAAAAAAATGAATTAGGTTGTGTCAATTTTACACTTATTAAAGAAAACGGTGTTGCGGTAATTAATGAAGAAGTCACAACCGAAATGATTATAAATGCATTTACCGATTATTTACGTTAAAATTAAAAAAATCGTTAGCAAATCAATATTTTATTTATTTAACTTTGCGCTGTGAATAATAGAAAATTAAATATCGAATTTAGTCAATATAAAATGCCGCAAAAAATGTCGGTACTAAAATCTATTCAGTCTGAATTGTATATTCAATTGAAAGGAATTTTTATTTTGGCTCGCATCACTAATATTTATAGTGAAAAAATGAGTATTGCTTTTGCAAATATTAGAGTTTGATTGTAATTGTTTTTTGGCTTTTAATTCAAATTTTAATCTTAAAAACAATACAATGAATACAAAATATTTCGACTTAATTAATCAAACTTTTTACTTTCCACAAGAAGAATTTACTTTAAATAAAGATAACTTATTGTTCCATAACATCGATTTGATGGGATTGGTTGAACAATACGGAACGCCTTTAAAATTTACGTATTTACCACAGATTTCAAATAACATCAACAAAGCAAAAGGTTGGTTTAGAAAAGCAATGGAAAAGCATAAATATGAAGGTGAATATTTTTACTGCTATTGTACTAAAAGTTCGCACTTTGAATATGTGATGAACGAAGCTTTCAAGAATAATATTCACGTAGAAACTTCTTCTGCATTTGATATTAACATCGTTGAAAACTTATTAGAAACCGGACGTATTGATAAAAATACATACGTTTTATGTAATGGTTTTAAACGCGACCAATATATTGAAAACATTACGCGTTTAATAAATAACGGTCATAAAAAAACCATTCCGATTGTTGATAATTTTGAAGAATTAGATTTACTTCAAGAAGGTATAAAAGGTAAATTCCAAATCGGAATTCGTATCGCATCTGAAGAAGAACCGAAGTTCGAATTTTATACATCTCGTTTAGGAATTGGATATAAAAACATATTACCATTTTACCGAAAAAATATTGTTGAAAATCCGAATGTAGAAGTGAAAATGTTACACTTTTTCATTAATACCGGAATTCGTGATACGTCATATTATTGGAATGAATTATCTAAATGTTTAAAGGTTTACATCAACTTAAAGAAAGAATGTCCAACTTTAGATAGTTTAAATATTGGTGGAGGTTTTCCAATCAAAAATTCATTAGCTTTCGATTACGATTACGCTTATATGATAGATGAAATCATTAATCAAATTAAGATAGCTTGTGATGAGGCTGAAGTTCCAGTTCCGAATATCTTTACAGAATTTGGTTCGTTTACAGTAGGTGAGTCGGGTGGTGCTATTTATAAAGTACTTTACCAAAAGCAGCAAAACGATAGAGAAAAGTGGAACATGATTGATTCGTCTTTCATTACAACTTTACCTGATACTTGGGCAATTAATAAGCGTTTTATCATGCTTGCTATTAACCGTTGGAACGATTCTTACGAGCGTGTACTTTTGGGAGGTTTAACTTGTGATAGTGATGATTATTACAATTCAGAACAAAATTTAAATGCCATTTATCTTCCAAAATATAATAAAGATAAACCTTTGTATTTAGGTTTCTTTAATACAGGTGCTTATCAAGAAACCATTGGAGGTCAAGGCGGAATTCATCACTGTTTAATTCCGCAACCCAAACATATCTTAATAGATAGAGATGAAAATGGAATTGTTGCAACAGAAGTATTTTCACAACAACAAACAGCCGAAGATGTATTAAATATTTTAGGTTACAACAGAAAAAAAGAAGAATAATAATATAAAAAGATATAACCATGAGTAAAGGTCCAGTTAGTCAATTTATTGAAAAAAACTATTTACATTTTAACGCAGCAGCTTTAGTAGATGCAGCAAAAGGATATGAATTACACCTTGCAGAAGGTGGAAAAATGTTGGTTTCTTTAGCAGGAGCAATGTCAACTGCTGAATTAGGAATTTCATTAGCAGAAATGATTCGTCAAGATAAAATCGCGTTCATTTCTTGTACAGGTGCAAACTTAGAAGAAGATGTAATGAACTTAGTTGCACATTCGCACTACAAAAGAATTCCTAACTACCGTGATTTAACTCCACAAGACGAATGGGATTTATTAGAAAATCATTACAACCGTGTAACAGATACTTGTATTCCAGAAGAAGAAGCATTCCGTCGTTTACAATCTCATTTAGAAAAAGCTTGGAAAGATGCAGAAGCTAAAGGTGAACGTTATTTCCCACACGAATATTTATATAAAATCATCTTATCTGGAGCATTAGAACCTCATTACGAGATTGACCCTAAAAACTCTTGGATGATTGCTGCTGCTGAGAAAAATTTACCAATCGTTTGTCCAGGATGGGAAGATTCTACATCAGGTAATATCTTTACATCTTACGTAATTAAAGGTGAATTAAAAGCAAGTACAGTAAAATCAGGAATTGAATACATGGTATATTTAACAGAATGGTACCGTGGTAATTCTGGTGGAAAAGGAGTAGGTTTCTTCCAAATTGGTGGTGGAATCGCAGGAGATTTTCCTATTTGTGTAGTTCCAATGATGTATCAAGATTTAGAGTGGCACGATGTTCCTTTCTGGGCTTACTTCTGTCAAATCTCTGATTCTACAACATCTTATGGTTCATATTCAGGTGCTGTTCCAAACGAAAAAATCACTTGGGGTAAATTAGATACAACAAGTCCAAAATACATCATTGAATCAGACGCTACAATTGTTGCGCCTTTAGTTTTCGCTTACGTTTTAAATCAATAATTTTAATTAAATAAAGTCAAAAAAAAAACTAAAAATAATTTTGTTGTTATAGCATAGCATAGTATTTTTGACTCGAAATAAAGTAAGAATTAAATGAAAAGAATAATTGTTGATTACGCGAAATTAACAAACGAAATCTTAACTATGTTGGTTGAGAAATTTCCTGATGGTTATGATGATGCCGATATCATTCGATTTAAAAATGCTAAAAACGAAATGGTTGAAGCTGTAGAAGTTAGAACTGAAGATACTATTTACTTAGTAAAAGTTAGTACTAAATTAGCTGATCGTATCGTAAACTTTGACGACGAAGAGGAAGAAGATGTTGTAATTCCTGTTGATTCAATCAATGTAAAAGATATTGATTTAGAATCGGATGATGAGGATGAAGAAGAAGAAAAGAAAGACCTTCCTGAATTCGATGATGAAGATGAAGATGCAGAAAAATCTTCAACTGAAGATTTTGATGACGAAGACGAAGACGAAGAATAAACATAAAAAAACTCTCAAGAAATTGAGAGTTTTTTTTATTACCTTTTTTTCGTAACAAAAAAACTCACTGAAATATTTTCAATGAGTTTTTTTATGTTTAATAACTTTGTAAGTTTTATTAAAAATCACCAAAATTAATAGTGTCTTTGTATAATCTGATTGAGTCGTTTTCTAATGTCACCATTAATTTATTATCTACCCAAGAAACTGTTTTTACAGCTTCTCCTACAAAAAATTTCATTTCTTTTCCTTCATTGTCAAATAACGAAATGTATTGTCCTTCGATTTCGATTTTATCGGTGTTTAAAAAATTGTCTGTAAATTGCATATCTGTCTTTTTATTTTGATACGAAATTATAAAAAAATATAAACTAAAGGAAGTCCATTTCGAAATTTCTTTTTCAAAAAGAAAAGTCTATCTTTGAAATATAAAAATATTAAGGAATTATTTAGTTTCATTTCATATGTCAGACGATAAAAAAGTAATTTTTTCGATGTCGAAAGTAAGTAAAACTTACTCTTCAACAAATAAGCAAGTTTTAAAAGATATTTATTTAAGTTTTTTCTATGGTGCTAAAATTGGTATTTTAGGATTAAACGGTTCAGGTAAATCGTCACTATTAAAAATTATTGCAGGTGTAGATAAAAACTACCAAGGCGATGTGGTATTTGCGCAAGGATATTCTGTTGGATATTTAGAACAAGAACCTCAATTAGACGAATCTAAAACAGTTATTGAAATTGTTAAAGAAGGTATGTCTGAAGTTGTTGGAATTTTAGACGAGTTCAATAAAATCAACGATATGTTTGGTTTGCCTGAAGTTTATGAAGATGCAGATAAAATGCAAAAACTTATGGATCGTCAAGCAGAATTACAAGATAAAATTGATGCTGTTGGCGGTTGGGAATTAGATACCAAACTTGCTATTGCAATGGATGCTTTACGTTGTCCAGAACCTGATACTCCCATTAATGTATTATCTGGTGGAGAACGTCGTCGTGTTGCATTATGTCGTTTGTTATTACAAGAACCAGATGTTTTATTATTAGATGAGCCAACCAACCACTTAGATGCTGAATCGGTACATTGGTTAGAGCAACATTTACAACAATATAAAGGAACAATTATCGCAGTAACGCACGACCGTTACTTCTTAGATAATGTTGCTGGTTGGATTTTAGAATTAGATAGAGGAGAAGGTATTCCATGGAAAGGAAATTATTCTTCTTGGTTAGATCAAAAATCACAGCGTATGGCGCAAGAAGAAAAAGTAGCTTCAAAACGTCGTAAAAACTTAGAGCGTGAGTTAGATTGGGTTCGTCAAGGAGCAAAAGGACGTCAAACCAAACAAAAAGCGCGTTTACAAAACTATGATCGTTTATTAAACGAAGATCAAAAAGAATTAGAAGAAAAATTAGAGATTTATATTCCAAACGGACCGCGTTTAGGAACAAATGTAATTGAAGCAAAAGGTGTTGCAAAAGCATTTGGAGATAAATTACTTTATGACGATTTAAATTTCACACTTCCACAAGCCGGAATTGTTGGGATTATTGGGCCAAATGGTGCTGGTAAATCTACTATTTTCCGTATGATTATGGGAGAACAAAATGCTGATGCTGGAGAATTTGTTGTGGGTGAAACAGTGAAAATTGCTTATGTTGATCAATCTCATAAAAATATCGATCCTGAAAAATCTATTTACGAAAACTTTGCTGATGGTCAAGAATTGATTATGATGGGTGGTCGTCAAGTGAATGCCCGTGCATATTTATCTCGTTTTAATTTCGGTGGATCGGATCAGAATAAAAAAGTTTCAGCTTTATCTGGAGGAGAGCGTAACCGTTTGCATTTAGCAATGACTTTGAAAGAAGAAGGAAACGTTTTATTACTAGATGAGCCTACGAATGATTTGGATATCAACACGCTTCGTGCACTTGAAGAAGGTTTAGAAAATTTCGCTGGTTGTGCAGTAGTTATTTCCCATGACCGTTGGTTCTTAGACCGTATTTGTACACATATTTTAGCTTTTGAAGGAGATTCTCAAGTTTATTTCTTTGAAGGTTCATTCTCTGATTACGAAGAAAATCGTAAAAAACGTTTAGGAGATGTTGCTCCAACTCGTATTAAATATAAAAAATTAGTTCGCTAGTTATTAGATATTAAAACCTCAAATTTTTTTTGAGGTTTTTTTATTGAGTTATTGGATTCATTTTTTAAAACGAAAAATGTATTTTTATAGAATCAATCAGGACTAATATTATTAAAAAATTAAATTATGAATCCATCCAAAAAATATTTTAAAACAACTGAAGAGACAAAAAGCCGTATTGTAATTGAAATGGGATATTGTATTGCAACGGATAGAATTACTATAGATGGATTAAAAGTAGGTTATATGTACAGAGAAAATCCTGATGATGCACAAGATAGTGGATGGAGATTTTTTGCTGGAGATGAAGCAGATGAATATGTTAATAATCCTGAAAATATTGGTGTTTTTGATGTAAATACTATTGTACATTATGATAATGATATTATCAAATTCCTTGACTCACCATATGAAACTTCTTTTGTAAGAAATGAAAATGGTGTATTTGAACAAGAAGATTTTGTATTTGAACAAGAAGATTTTTTGTAAGAAAAAAGGAAATATTTGCTCACAATGAAAATTATAAATCAACTTTTTTCGAAGAAATTACCCATTTGGTTTAGATTATTAAATGCAATTATTTTATTGCCATCTATTATATGGCCAATTATTTTTTTTATGTCGATTTTTATTTTCGACAAATCTTTAAACTTAGCTTTAACTTATCTGTTCTTCTTTATAATTAATTTATATCCAATTTATTTAATAGCTATAGCATATTTAAATATTTATATTTACAATAAAAGTAAAGTTCTATCATTGGTAATTCCGATTTTTGTTTTAGTTAGTGTAATTTGGTTAATTATTGAGTTTTTGACGAATTGATTTTAATTTAAATTTAAAAAAATATGGGCTTAGATATGCGTCCGATGGGAAAACCTAAACCAGGTTTTGAAAAACGTTTTAAAGAAATTTATGAAATGATTAATACGAATTTTATTCCAAAACTTACGTTTTTTCAGAAGCTACAAGGAAAAAAGCAACCTACACGTGAAGATTTATTGGAAGAATGGTTTTCAATTCAAAGTTCAACATACGAAACTATTAAAGCACCTAGAGTTGGTAAAGATAAAATTGCAGATGAATGGATTTTAAAAAAGTATGATAGTTTAGATGATAAGCCAAATCTTAATCAATTCATTAAAGATTTACAAGGTTATTATGTTATCGAATTGGCTGAAGAACAAGATGGAGTTCCAGTCTATATTGCTTGGGGACAAGATGAAAATGTTTTTCGTGGAGAATTTTTAAATGATTGCGAAGGAATTATTTCAGAAGATTTAATTTGTGAGGCTTGGAATTCCAAATTAGCTGATGATACTTTAGATTATGGAAATCGTTTAATGTTAGCTACAGATGAATTGGCTAAACAATATAATCTTGAATATTTAAAACACCAAAAAAACGCTCCGGATTTTGAAGAAGATTCTCTTGATTGCAAAGTACATATTTTATATTCATTAGCAAATTGGTTGATTTTTTACGGTAAAAATGGACATGGCTATGAAGCCGATTTTTAATTTTTCATGATAAGATAAAAGAAGCTCATTGAGCTTCTTTTTTTATTGCAATTTTTTCTTTGCTTTTGCACCTAATTGAACAATTTTGTCGGCAGCATTAACTAGATTTCCATTTCCTAAAAACAATTTATTTTTAGCTTTTTCAATATCATTTTTTGAGCGGTCAATATTTTTTTCTATATTCTGAATATCTTCAATAAATCCTACAAACTTATCATAAAGTAACCCAGCTTGTTTAGCAATTTCTAAAGCATTATTTTGTTGTTTTTCATTTTTCCATAACGAATCAATCGTTTTTAAAGTAGCCAAAAGCGTAGAAGTGGTTACAATGACAATATTTTTTTCAAATGCCTGATTGTATAAATTAGGTTCGTTATTTATAGCAAGTGCAAAAGCAGTTTCAATCGGTACAAACATCAAAATAAAATCGGGCGAATTGACTTCGTAAATCTGTTGGTAATTTTTTTCGCTCAATTGTTTGATGTGATTTGCAACCGATAAAATATGCTGTTTCAAGAAATTTTGTTTTTCTGTTTCAATTGTTTCGTTACAATAACGTTCGTAAGCAGTCAACGAAACCTTTGAATCGATAATCATTTTTTTATCATTCGGTAAGTTAATCACAACGTCGGGTTGTAAACGTTTTCCTTCAAAATTAAAACTTTTCTGAATTTCATATTCACGACCTTTTTCCAACCCCGATTTTTCTAAAATACGTTCTAAAATTACTTCGCCCCAATTTCCTTGAACTTTCGAATCACCTTTTAAAGCTTTTGTTAAGTTAATGGTTTCTTGTGTCATTTGTTTGTTTAACGATGACAGAAATGTTATTTGTTCTTTTAATGAAGTTTGCTGAATTAAATGGTCTTTGTGAGTTGTTTCGACACGTTCTTCAAACGATTTTATTTTTACTTGTAACGGATTTAAAATATTTTCAATTTGTATTTTGTTCGTAGCAACAAACTTTTCAGATTTATCATCTAAAATTCGATTGGCTAAATTTTCAAAGGTTTCAGTGAATTTAATTTGTAAAGAATCAATCTCTTTTTTTTGGTCGTCTAGTTTTGATTTTAAAAAGATTAGTTCCGAATTTGCTTTGCTGTATTCACTTAACAAATCATCACGTTCTAGACGTAAATTATCTAAATCATTTTTTGTTTCTAGAAATCTATTTTTCTCAATTTCTAGTTGATATTTATGCTGTTTGTTTTCTGAATTTAAATGGTTAAATTTAGAATTGCTTACTGTTTTTTGAAGTAAAATTCCAATTAAAAAAGCTATTATAAATAGAATGAAATAAATAAGATATGCTGACATTGCTTTTGATTTAAAAAGTAAAAATACGTTTTTTAAATAATTGATAACTTAAAAAATCAAAGTGAATTTTCATTTTGTACCTTTGAAAAAAATATTTCAAAAATGCATCAACATTTTAAATTACATAAGCCGCACGGTTATATTTCACAATTTATTTATGAATTAAAACGTAATAAAAAAAAATTGGGAGAACTATATCCGTTTCCTGAAGGAACTATGGCAATTGGACGTTTAGATGAAGATTCTGAAGGATTGTTACTTTTGACTACAGATGGGTTAATGAGTGAAAAAATCAGAAGTTCGCATTTCGAAAAAGAATATTACGCGCAAGTTGATGGTTTAATTACCGATGAAGCTATCGAGAAACTTCAAAATGGAGTTTTGATTGGTTTTAACGGAACTAAATATTTAACTAAGAATTGCAAAGCTTTTAAATTAGAAGGTCAACCTGATTGGTTGGGAGCAGGAAGACGAATTCGTGATGAACGCCACGGACCAACATCTTGGATTTCGATTACCTTACGTGAAGGAAAATTTCGTCAAGTTCGTAAAATGACTTCAGCAGTCGGTTTTCCAACATTACGATTGGTACGCGTACGTATTGGAAATTATTATTTACAAGGTTTACAACCGGGTGAAGTAGAAGAGTTAAACGCTTTATAAAAATGATGAATTCTCAAAATTTAGCAGCTAAAGAAAATTATCAATTTCAAAAAATTGTTGCCATTGTTGGTGTTTTGTTGTTTGTAATTAAATTCATTGCATGGTATATAACCGATTCGGTTGCTGTTTTAACCGATGCGCTTGAAAGTGTTATTAATGTAGTTAGCGGATTTATCGGTTTGTATAGTTTGTATTTATCATCGTTGCCTCGTGATGAAAATCATCCGTACGGACATGGAAAAGTCGAGTTTATTTCGGCTTCTATCGAAGGAACTTTGATAAGTATTGCTGGTGTTGTCATTATTTACGAAGCCATTCTAAATTTGCAACATCCAAAAGTTATTTCAAAATTAGATTATGGAATTTACTTAATTGCCATAACTGCAATTATCAATTATGTTGTTGGAATGATTGCGGTTAAAAAAGGGAAGAAAAATAATTCGTTAGCTTTGATTGCGAGCGGTAAACATTTACAGTCTGATACTTATTCTACGTTAGGAATTATTATTGGTTTAATTGTAATGTTTTTTACAGATTTGCCTTGGTTAGATAGTGCGGTTGCTTTATTATTTGCAGGTTTCATCATCTTTACCGGTTATAAAATTCTTCGTGAAGCCGTTTCAGGAATTATGGACGAAACAGATGAAGTTCTTTTAAAAGAATTGGTTGAATTCTTAAATAAAGTTCGTCGTCCAAATTGGATAGATTTACATAATTTACGAATCATCAAATACGGAAGTACTTTACACATCGATTGTCACATGACGGTACCTTGGTATTTTAATATTCAAGAAGGTCACGCAGAAGTTGATGCACTCGAAGATTTAGTAAAAGAATATTTTGGTGACCGAATTGAAGTATTTGTGCATTTGGATAGCTGTAAAGAATATTCATGTCAGATTTGTCCGATAAAAGATTGTTCGGTTCGTAAATATGAATTTCAAAAACGTATTGATTTTACTATAGAAAACATTTCAAAAAATGAAAAACATAATCGAAATGTTATCTTAAAATAAATTGTTTGGTATTTCGGTCAAAAACAATTGTATCATCATTAAAGAAATCATCAAAAATTCCCTGGTTGATTAATTCAGCTGGGGAATTATGTTTAAATAGATTTTCTTTCATAATAATGATTTCATCACTTAACTGTATTGCTAAATCTAAATCGTGTGTTGAAAACAACACACATTTATTGGTTTCGTGTGCTAATTTTTGAAGTAACTTAAATAGCGAAACTTTATGAAATAAATCTAAATGTGTCGAAGGTTCATCTAAAATGATGAAAGGTGTATCTTGTGCAATTGCTCGGGCAATCATTACTTTTTGGAATTGTCCATCGCTTAACTCATAATATTTTCGATTTCTTAAATCTGATATTTGAGTTAATTCTAATGCCTTTTCAATCTGATTTTCATCTTCTTTACTAAGCTTTCCTAACCAATTGGTGTACGGTTGTCGTCCTAAAGCAATTAGTTCATAAACCGATAATGAGCTTAAAGGCAGTTTTTCGGTCAATACCAAACTTAAATTTTCGGCCAATTCAGTAGTAGAAAAAGATTCAATTTGTCTTTGATTTAGAAAAACCGAACCGTCCAATGTAGGAATAATCCCAGCAATGGTTTTTAAAAAAGTCGATTTTCCAATTCCATTACTTCCAATTAATGAGATTAATTTACCAGCTTGTAAACTTACATTAATATCTGAAGCAATTATTTTTATTGTTTTATTGCTTTTATATCCGATTTTTAATTGTTTGGTTTTTAAAACTTCCATAATCAAAATTACATCTTTTTCATAATCCAATAAAATCCAAAACAAGCGATAGCTATTAAACCTCCGTTAGTTAACCAAAGCATGTTAAATCCGTAATTACTTGCAATTCGAGTTCCAATTAAAGGAGCAAAAACGTTAGCAATTGAAAACGAAATGGCATTTAAAGCCATGTATGAACCTCGATTTAAATGATTGGAACGATTTGCTGCAACGGTTGCTGTAAATGGCATGACCAAAATTTCTGAAATACAAAGTAAGAACATCGAAAAATAAAGCATTCCAATATGTTGTGACGGAATTAAAACCAAATAAGTTAATCCGCATAGTATACTTCCGATAATTAATATTTTTGCAATTGTATATTTATGTTCAATCCAGTGAACGATTATCATTTCAAGTAAAAAAACGATAATGCCACTAAAAGCAATTAATAAACCTATTTCTTGTTCGCTTAATCCAGCTTCTTCTTTGTAAAATAAAGGAAGTAAGTTTAATATCTGAAAGAAACAAAAGGCATAGAAAGCAACGAAAACACTAAACCAAATATATTTTACATCTCGGTATGCCGATTTTCTTTCGATTGGTTTATCTTCACGTAAATCAGATGCGTTTTGTTTTGGATTTTCGATTCTGTTTTTAAAATAGAAAAAGTAAACCAATCCGGCACAAAAAATCATGATGGCATTGGTATAAAACAACCAACTAAAAGAATAGGCCGCAATGAATCCACCAATAGCTGGTCCAACTGAATACCCTAAATTTAAAGCCATTCGATTTAACGAAAAAGCTCGCGTTAAATTTTCGGGTTTCGCAAAGTTGTAAACCGATGCGCTGTTTGCAGGACGAAGAATTTCTGTAATCGAAGACAACACACCAATCCCAATACATAACGAACCAAAAGTGGTTAATTCGGGTAAATATAAATAAACCGGAATACAAGCAAATAAACTTAAAGTTTGAATTTTGAAAGAACCAAATTTGTCCGTTAAAAATCCACCAACTAATCCACCGATGATTGAACCAATTCCAAAGCAACTTAAAACAATTCCAGCTCTGTCAAGCGAAAAACCCAATTGACTTGTTAAGTAAACACCTAAAAATGGAACAACCATAGCACCGCTTCGGTTAATAAACATAACCAAAGCTAAAATCCAAGTAGCGTTAGATAAACCTTTGTAAGCTTCTATATAATTGTCCCAGTATTTTCTCATATTCCTAAAATTTCTATGCAAAGGTAAATAACCATTTGAAATAAAAACATTTTACATTTGATGAAAATATTAAATTGTTAGTTTTTTATAAATTACTATCTTTGTTTTTCAATTTATTTATTTTCTAAATGAAACCTACAACACAACAATTAACAGACTTAACTACGCAAGTAAGAAGAGACATTTTAAGAATGGTGCATGCCGTAAATTCTGGTCACCCAGGAGGATCTTTAGGATGTGCTGAGTTTTTAGTAGCTCTTTATCAATCGGTAATGGATCGAAAAGAAGGATTTGAAATGGACGGTAAAAACGAAGATTTATTCTTCTTATCAAACGGACATATCTCACCTGTTTTTTATAGTGTATTAGCTCGTAGTGGATATTTTCCTGTGAGTGAATTAGCTACTTTCCGTAAAATTAATACACGTTTACAAGGACATCCAACAACACATGATCACCTTCCAGGTATTCGTATGGCTTCAGGTTCTTTAGGACAAGGATTATCAGTTGCTATTGGTGCTGCGCAAGCAAAAAAATTAAACAACGATGATAAATTGGTTTATGTACTTTTAGGTGATGGCGAATTACAAGAAGGACAAAACTGGGAAGCTATGATGTACGCATCTGCTAAAAAAGTCGATAATTTAATTGCTACTGTTGATTTAAACGGTAAACAAATTGATGGATCTACTGATGAGGTTTTAGCAATGGGAAGTTTAAAAGCTAAATTCGAAGCCTTTGGATGGAATGTTCTTGAGTTGAAAGAAGGTAATAATTTAGAGGCAATTGTTGCAGGTTTAAACGAAGCTAAATCACTTGCTGGAAATCAAAAACCAACTGCAATTTTATTATATACAGAAATGGGTAATGGAGTTGATTTTATGATGCACACACATGCTTGGCATGGTAAAGCTCCAAATAACGAGCAATTAGAAAAAGCATTAGCTCAAAATCCTGAAACTTTAGGAGATTATTAATACCATTTTTAGAAAAGATCAAATGAAAAAATATACAAATACAGGAAGTAAAGATACACGTTCTGGTTTCGGAGCTGGTTTAACTGAATTAGGACAAAAAAACGAAAACGTTGTTGCACTTTGTGCGGACTTGATTGGTTCGTTAAAAATGGATGATTTTAAAAAGAATCACCCAGAACGTTTCTTTCAAATCGGAATTGCAGAAGCTAACATGATCGGAATTGCGGCTGGTTTAACCATTGGTGGTAAAATTCCTTTCACAGGAACTTTCGCAAACTTTTCTACAGGTCGTGTGTACGATCAAATTCGTCAATCGGTTGCTTACTCAGAGAAAAATGTAAAAATTTGTGCTTCTCACGCAGGTTTAACTTTAGGTGAAGATGGAGCAACACATCAAATTTTAGAAGATATCGGGTTAATGAAAATGTTACCTGGAATGACGGTTATCAATACATGTGATTATAATCAAACTAAAGCGGCTACTTTAGCAATTGCAGAACATAATGGACCTGTTTATTTACGTTTTGGTCGTCCGGTAGTTCCTAACTTTATGTCAGCAGATGAACCTTTTGTAATTGGAAAAGCAATTGTATTAAACGAAGGTACAGATGTAACTATTGTTGCAACAGGTCATTTAGTTTGGGAAGCTCTGATTGCTGCTGAAGCTTTAGAAGCAAAAGGGATTTCTGCTGAGGTTATTAATATTCATACAATTAAACCTTTAGATGAAGAAGCTATTTTAAAGTCAGTTGCTAAAACAGGTTGCATCGTAACGGCAGAAGAACACAATTTCTTAGGTGGTTTAGGTGAATCAGTATCTAGAGTTTTAGTTTTAAATAATCCAGCGCCTCAAGAATTTGTTGCAGTTAACGATACTTTTGGTGAATCTGGAACTCCAGAAGAATTGATGGAAAAATACGGATTAAACGCAAATTCAATTATTGAAAAAGCTGAAAAAGTTATTGCAAGAAAATAATTTTATTAAAATAGCATAAACCGTCTTGTATTTTTAAGACGGTTTTTTTTGTATATTTAAGACAAATTTTAACATATAAAAACCAATTATACTTATGAAAAAAATCCTTTATTTTTCTGTATTAATGCTAGCCTTTACAGGTTATTCACAAAAAAGTCAAATTACTTTTGATAATCTTTTAGAATATAGTCTAAATACTAATTCTTCTGAAGAAGAATTAAATGATATGTACAAGATTAAATTATACATGTCTTCTCTAGACAAAATTTTATTATTCGAGGGAGGAAATTTTAATTATTCAAATGCATATTCTTTTTTAAAAGACGGAAAATACTTAACAGTCAATTCTATTTCATTTGATAGAACTGTCAATTTACCAATTGATAATATTTATAATTCACGAAAAGATTCAAAAATGACTGCTTTTTTTAGTAATGAGATTGAATTGGAGAGTATGAATAAAAAAGGCGAATTCAAAGGCAGAACTTGTAATTATTATAAGTTTATAGTTTCTGAAAATTCAGAAAACAATGAATTTTTACCTTTAGAAAATACGTGTTTATGTATTGATGAAAAAAGTAAGGTTAAAAATTTGAAAACGTTACTTCCAAAAGCTAATATGGATGGTTTGATTGTAGCTTATGGACATATTGATTATCCAGGAGAAGCATTTGTTTTAAATGAAATCAAAAAAACGGATATTAAAGTAGATTTTGATTTTGATGAGGGCTATAAAATTTCTTTAGAAAATTTTGCTAAGTATCAAGAAGAAAATGATTACGAAAGTCAATATTATGCAACAGATACAGCAGCTGTTGTAACAGATTCTTATTATAATAATTATTATTCTGATCCTTTATGTAATGGATATGAATATTTTCAAGATTTAGACGAGAATACTAGAAATTATGCACTTAAATTTTACAATCTAGGATGTGAACTTTCTTTAGCTGATTCAGATTATGATTCAAAACCTGATTTAACAAGAGAGCAAGCTATTCAAATTGCAAAGAAACAAAGTCAGTTAATGACTAAACAAGGACAAAAAAATAAAGTAATTAGTAAAGATCAAGCTAAATTATTAACCAAAGCTTTTGAAAAATTATATAAAGAAGCAGATGCTTATGTACCAGTTCAATATGTAGAAGAAGTTGTTGATTATGCTGTAGAATCATCAGATTGGGATACTGAGTCTGTTGTTGATTATGGTTACAGAAACTATGCATCAGATTATAAATCAATGCAAATTGATGTAGTAAATTTAGCAGCTGAATCGGATTACAACGGTGATGTTTCTAATTATATGCCAGATTATTGCTCAAATCTAAAACAAAATGTACCAAATTTTAAAAATCAAGATTTAAAGAAACACGTCTATAATTTAGTTGGGCAAATTTGCGATTTATATTTATATCAGAATGGCGGAAGCGTTGATTATTTTGGAACAATTGATTCAATGCGTAAAAGTTTGTTAGAAATTGAAAATTTGAGAAGTAAACTTTCAAACAACGATTTAAAACTTTTGAATGATTATTTAAATTCTCTAGATTAAATTAAATATTAATAACTGTCTTGTAAAAAAAGGCAGTTTTTTTTATTTTTATATTGATTCACTGAAAGTTGAGTTAATTAAAAAAACATCCAATCCAAAAACAAACACTATGAAAATTTTTTTCAATCTTTTTTTGTTCTTAATATGTAATGTAGTCATTGCTCAAAAAAAAGAAACCATTTTTGTCAAACAATATGATTATCGTTTGAATTCAGAAGTCGGAATTAATTCAGATTATAAAGGCTTGAAATTAAATTTATATGCTGATTCTTCAAATTTAGTTGGTTTACTAGATGTTTATTCGCAATATTTAAAATCAGATTTTACTATTTTTAAAAAAGGAAAACTACTAAAACTTAAACAAACTAATTTAGAAACTACAGAAATTTTTGTAGGGCAAGAACATCATTTGTTTTATAGATTGAAGGATTATGATACTTTAATGAATTCAAAAGTTACATTTAAACCTTTAAATATAAAAGGTACCTTTCTAGATTTTTCATGTGAATATTATAAGTTGAAATCAGATGCATTTGAAGAAAGAAATATGTTTACAAATGATTCTTGCTTTTGTATCGATATCCAAAATAAAGATAAAAATGTAAAATTAATTTTTCCAAATTCGAATATTGATGGGTTAATATTAGCTTACAGTTTTGTTGATAGTTTTGAAAATATGCTCATTTTAAAAGAAATTAAAGATGTTGATTTAAAAACCAATTTTGACTTTGACTCTGAATATATTAAATATCAAAAAACGTTTGATACCTATTTGAAAGAAATAACTAACCAAGAAAATGATGATTTTGAAAAGATTCCATAGAATTAAAAATATTTAGTTTATAAACAATAAAAAAAACAACTTCTCAGTTGTTTTTTTGTTATAGATTAAAATCCTCTGATTTTGGTATAAATTCAATTAAAGAAATCAATTCGTTCGGAATTAAAGTTAGTTTTCTAGTAACTAAATCCATCCAAGCGCCATCTACATTTACGACTGCGCATTTAACATCTTTACTATTATATAATTCATGAGTAATGGAAAATCGATGGTTCTCAGAATTGAATTTTGTCATTAAAACCTTTACATAAACTTCCTCATCCATTCGAACTTCTTTAAAATAAATGGTTTCTTCTTTAAAAAGAATTGGGCCAATTTTGTGTTTTGAGAATTCTTGCATTGAAAAACCAACTTGTTTCATCATGTTGCTTCGCGCTTGCGTACACAAATCTGAATATGCAGAATGTCTTAAGTGTCCGTTTGCATCAATTTGCGACCAAAGAACTTGTCCTTTATAATATATGTGTTCCATTAAATATGTTTTATATTCAAATTTACTATTATTTAAAGATTTTACAAATTTAATTTAATTTAAGATTGGTGTGTTTTTGTTTGCAGCGTGTGTTTTTTTGTAGGGGTTGTTGTTTATTATTGCGTGTTTTTATTTTTTTTATATAAAAAATAGGGGGTGTTGTTAGTTTTTTATTTTTTTTTATTACTTTTGGACTATAAAAATGAAGTCAAACTAAAACACCATATAAAATGTCGTCAATTCGTTTTGAAGCTTTAAAAGCAGCCAGTTCAAGAAAGCCAGTTCATGTTGAAGAATTGGATAAAAAATCACTTATTTTCGGAAGCAATGTTTTTAATGATAAAACAATGCGTCAATTTTTAACTTCTGAAGCATACAAAGCTGTAAAATCAGCAATGGATCACGGAACAAAAATTGACCGTAAACTAGCAGATTATATTGCTTTAGGAATGAAAGAGTGGGCTCTTACTAAAGGAGTAACACATTATACGCACTGGTTTCAACCATTAACAGGAACTACTGCAGAAAAGCACGACGCATTTTTCGAAACTTCTTTCGATGGATCTGATCCAGTTGAAAAATTTGGTGGAAGTCAATTAGTACAACAAGAGCCAGATGCTTCATCTTTCCCAAATGGAGGAATTAGAAATACATTCGAAGCTCGCGGATATACAGCTTGGGATCCAACATCACCAGCATTCATTTACGGAACAACATTATGTATTCCAACAGTTTTTGTTTCTTATACAGGTGAAGCTTTAGATAATAAAACACCTTTATTAAGAGCGTTAACTTCTATCGATAATGCGGCAACAGAAGTTGCTAAATATTTTGATAAAAACGTAAAAAAAGTAACTCCAACATTAGGATGGGAGCAAGAATATTTCTTAGTTGACGTAGCTTTAGCAAATTCTCGTCCAGATATTTTACAAACAGGAAGAACTTTATTAGGACACGTTTCTGCAAAAGGACAACAATTAGAAGATCATTATTTTGGTTCTATTCCAACGCGTGTTTTAAATTACATGCGTGATTTAGAAAACGAATGTATGTTATTAGGAATTCCAGTTAAAACTCGTCATAACGAAGTAGCTCCAAACCAATTTGAATTAGCTCCAATTTTTGAAGAAACAAATTTAGCGGTAGATCACAATTCATTATTAATGGATGTGATGCAAAAAGTAGCTGAACGTCATGATTTTAAAGTTTTATTCCATGAAAAACCTTTCAAAGGAGTAAACGGATCTGGTAAACACAACAACTGGTCTTTAGCTACAGATACTGGAATTAATTTATTAGCACCAGGTAAAACACCAACAAGTAACTTACAATTCTTGACGTTCTTTATCAATACAATCAAAGCTGTATTTACATATGAAGAATTATTAAGAGCTTCAATTGCATCTGCATCAAACGATCACCGTTTAGGAGCTAATGAAGCGCCACCAGCTATAATTTCAATTTTCATTGGTCAACAATTAACTAAAGTTCTTGAAGAATTAGAAGGTGTTTCTCAAGGAAAATTATCTCCAGAGGAAAAAACAGATTTAAAATTAAATGTAGTAGGAAAAATTCCAGATTTATTATTAGATAATACAGACCGAAACAGAACTTCTCCATTTGCTTTTACAGGTAATAAATTTGAATTCCGTGCAGTTGGTTCTACTGCTAACTGTGCTGTTTCTATGACAACCTTAAATACGATTGTTGCAAAACAATTAAAAGATTTCAAAGTTGAAGTGGATACTTTAATCGAACAAAAGGATTTAAAGAAAGACGAAGCTATTTTCAATGTATTGAGAGAATATATCAAACAAACAAAAGCTATTTTGTTTGAAGGAGATGGATATAGCGATGCTTGGGAACAAGAAGCTGCAAAGCGTGGACTAAGTAATCACAAAACGACTCCAGGAGCTTTAAAAGCTAAAGTTTCTCAAAAAGCATTTGATGTTTTTGCAGAAATGAATGTAATGAATCATACAGAAGTTGAATCTCGTTACGAAATTGAATTAGAAGAATATATCAAGAAAATTCAAATCGAAGGACGTGTTTTAGGTGATATCGCTAGAAACCACGTAATTCCAACAGCAATTAAATATCAAAATACTTTGATTGAAAACGTTAAAGGATTAAAAGAAATTTTTGGAGATTCTTTTGAAGAAGTTGCAAAAGAGCAAATCATCATTATCAAGAAAATTTCTACGCATATCGAAGGAATCAATGCTAATGTTCATGCGATGATTGACGAGCGTAAAAAAGCAAATGCGTTAACTTCTGTAGAAGAAATGGCACATGCTTATTGCGATAAAGTAAAGCCTTACTTTGATGTAATTCGTTACCACGCTGATAAATTAGAGTTAGAAGTTGATAACGAGCTATGGACTTTAACTAAATACAGAGAATTATTGTTTACAAAATAATATTGAAACACTTATATATTTACACAAAAACCGATTGAATACACTACCCCCAAAAAGTTAGACACTATTTGGGGGTATTTTTATGGAAAGAAAAGTAAAATACGATTTGGCATTTAAGCTAAATTGAGTAAAAGAAGTATTAGAAAATCATAGATTTGTAAACTTTATTTCATCTCGAGAAGAATTTGATGAAAGTATATCGCGAAAATGGATTTATATAATCAAGAAATAATCAGCTATGAATTAAGCGAGCGTCCTATCTTTAACCGAGTAATTCAAATGCTTAAAAAAGCATTCAAAACAACTAAAGACACTAAATATTTGATATTTCATTCCGACCAAGGATGGCAATATCAAATGAAGCCATATCAAGTTTTATTAAAAAAGAATGGAATCGTACAAAGTATGTCACGCAAAGGAAATTGTTTAGATAATGCCATTATTGAAAATTTCTTTGGCTTATTGAAATCTGAAATGTTTTATATACAAAAATTCTCTTATATTGAAGACTTAAAAAATAAAATAAAACACTATAATAATTATTAAAATAACGAAAGAATAAAATCGAACTTAAACAAAATGAGTCCGATACAATATCGGACTCATTTTTATAACATTTAAATTTTAATCTGTCCAAACTTTTAGGTGCAGTCCAGAAAAAGATTTTTTATTTTTTTACAATCAGTCGGTAATTCATTAAAACAATGGCAAAAAGGATGATGGCAATTCCAATCCATTGAATGAGTAAAACTTGTTCTTTTAATAACATAAAAGCAAATAAAACTGAAACTGGTAATTCTATAGATGAAATGATACTTCCTAAACCAACTCCGGTATTTGGAAAACCCTTGTTTAATAAAATAGGAGGAATAATGGTTCCGAAAACGGATAAGATAATCCCCCAAGTATAAAATATTTCAAAATTAAAATCGCGAACTTGAGCCGAATCCGAAATAAAACCTCTCATAAAATCAAAATTATTTGGACCAATTTGAGTAACAAATCCAAATATAGCCACAATAATTCCACCGCCTAAAAGCATGAATAAACTTCGTTTGGTTGCTTTTAAGTGGGTTGCAACACTGTTTGTTGTGAATAAAGTCATACTAAATGAACAAGCAGCTAAAAATCCAAAGATTAAGCCAGTTGTGTTTAATTCAATATCCGTATTAAGAATATTTGTTGCAAAAGCGGTTCCTAATAAAACCAAAAGAACCGATATGATTTTAGTTAAAGATGGTGCTTTTTTAGTTTGTAAAACTTCGATTAAAACGCCAATCCAAACCGATTGCATTAACATTACAACCGCGATTGAAGCATTGATGTATTTTACACATAAATAATATAAAACGCTGGTGAACCCCATCGAAGTTCCGGCAAGCATTAAGTTTCTTACGTCCTTCGAAGTTGCTTTTTCGTCAGATTGTTTTTTTGTAAAAAAATAAGTTAGTAATAAAATGATAATTCCAAAGGTAAACTGTGAAGCAGTTACTTCTGCAGTTGAAAAACCTTCTTTGTAGGCTAGCTTTACGATGGTTGCTAGCATTCCGTAACTTGTTGCTCCAAGAGCGACAAATAAAATTCCTTTTGTTAAATTCTTCTCCATTAAAATCGTTTCTAAATAGTCGACAAATTTACGAATAATTTTAGGTATCTTTTTCAGTTGCTTGAATAGAGAATTAAAGTGTTGTTTCAGGTTGTGTAAAAAAGTTTTGATGTAAAAGTAAATTTTAAATAAATTATTTTTTTAACCTGCTTTAAAAATATTTTTAGAGAAGAGTTATAATAATCAATAAAATTCTCATATTTGTAGCATAAATATACTGATGCTTTTTATTTTATTTTTTAAGTATAATAGCAAATGTGCAAACAATATAATCTTAACTCAAAAAGGCATATGAAAAAATAAATACTCTTTTGCTAAAATTTTTTTAATGATAAGTAGAGGTACTTCTATAAAACAAAATACATTAAGACGTATCTTGAACCAATGTTTATAAAAAAAATTTAATACTTATTTTAAAGGCTCCTTACTAATAATTTCTTTATATTAATTCATAATCGTTGTTTTGTAAATTATTAATATCAATTCTTTCATTTTTTCTAGTTGCAATTCCTTTTTCTGTTAAAGCACAGAAAAATAATGTTTTGCATTCACAACAACTCATCCAAGAAAATAGAATTGACTCGGATTTACATGTTCTTAAAAATGAAATTAAGAACGAAAACAAGAAAAATGACAAAGGACAGCTTCTCTTGAAGCAAGGCAATGCTTACAAACTCAATCAGGAGTATGTGAAGGCATTAGATAGCTATCGGAAGGCTCTCATGATTTTCAAAGATGAAAAACTTTTGCAAGAAGAATTCTATACATACACCCTTTTCGCTGAGTTATATCGATATGTAAGACAATACGAAAAATCTGAAGATTATTTGAATCTTTGCGAAAAAATCCTTAAAAATAATATCATCAAAGATGACTACTTGGTCAACTATTATAACAGAAAAGCGGCTCTTTTGTTTGGCTACAAAATGAATAAAGACAGTGCTCTTATCTACTCAAAAAAGTCTTTGGAATTATCAGAAAAAATAAAAGATAACGAAAGCGCTTTGGGGTCTATGATGGAGATTGCAGTTATCTATGAACATAAAAAAAAAATACCTGAAAGCCATAAGATTATTGAATATTATTATTGTAGAAACCAAGCAAAATAGTAATAAACAATTGCAGGCAGATGCAATGATTAATCTTTGTAGAAACTATGATTTGATAAAAGATTATAACAATTCTATAAAAGTAGCTTTGGAAGGTTTTCATTTTTCTGAGAAACACAAATTGAGTTATAATCAGTTACGATTTGCAGATCATTTACAATATATGTATGCTCAAACAAACGATTACGAAAAAGCACACAAATTTTTAACAATAAGATTGAATCTTACCGAAGACTATTATCATAAACTTTATAATGAAAAGTTCTTGGAATACGAAGAAAAATTCCAAATGAATGAAAAACAAAAAATCATTAACCAAAAAGAAAAAATACTAAAACAAAAAGATGACGAACTTGCACGTCAGAATTTAATAAAATATGTAATTCTAATTGGGTTGACTATTGTTTTGATTTTTTTAATCATATTGATTTATTACATTCGGATTATCAAAAATAAAAATAAGGAATTGACATTCATCTCGGATCAAAACGAATTTTTGGTAGCCGAGACCCATCATAGAATCAACAACAACCTGCAACTCATTACAATTCTTGTAGAAAATGAGCTAGACAAAGTTTTGGTAACAGATGAAGTAAGCAAAAAAAATATATTAGTAAAGATAGATTCTTTACAACTTTTACACCGTCAGCTATACAGAAATAAAGACAAAAAAGACCTCAATCTAAAAGATTTTTTGCAAGATATTAGAAAAAACATGGGGATTTTGATGTATGATAACAATGTAGATGTACATTTTGAAATAGAAGAATTGGTTATCCCTATTAATCAAGCGATGTATATAGGACTGTTGGTAACAGAGCTATGTATCAATTCTTTGAAACACGCTTTCAATGGACAGTCTGATAAAAAAATAAAGTTGGTGATTACAAAAATTGATGGCAAAATTATTTTTAACTATTCTGATAATAGTAAAAAAACAGATGAGTTACCAAAACTAGTCTTAGTTGACAAACTTTGCAGACAACTGCGAGTAGATTGTACGTCTTCAAACTAATTTGGACACCTTCTTGTAGAAATTAAGATAGTGTTTGGTTTATAAATTTAGTATTTTTTCTTGATTATACAATTGCCTTCTTTTCGCAATTGTTTTTTGTTTAATAACGGCTCTTTGCTCAAGTATTTTATCAGATCTTCCATAATATACATCAGCTGGTGTTAAGTTGTTTAAAGACTCGTGATATCTGTTATTATTGTAATTTTCAACAAATTCATTTAAAGCTTGAGTTAATTCTTCTGGATGATAAAAATGATTCAGTTTAACCACATTTTTCATTGTTCTATGATAACGTTCAATTTTGCCTTGAGTTTGTGGATGCATTGGTTTTCCATGAACTTGTTTCATTTTTAATTGATCTTTCAAATACGTTTTTAATTCGTTTGAAACATAACAGGGACCGTTATCTGATAATAATTTTGGCTTCTGTTTAGTTTTTAATCGAGCCTTTGCAATAGCTGTGTTCACTGTTCTTTTTACATCTTCAACCTTCATAGAATCACACAACTCCCAGTGAATGATATAACGGCTATAATCATCTAAAACTGTACTTAAATAATACCATCCCCATCCAATAATTTTAAAATAAGTAAAATCAGTCTGCCACATCTGATGAACAAATTGTGTTTTATCTTTAAATTCGTTGGACGCAGCTATTAAGATATGATTTGGAGCTGGAATCAATCCACGTTGCTTTAAGATACGATATACACTGGATTCCGATAAATAAATCCCTTGTTCATCGGTAATTTTAAATGCCAATTCTCTTGATGATAATTCGGGATACTCTAAAGCTAATTCAACAACTAAATCTTTTTGAATCTCTGGAATACTATTCCATTGACGATTGGTTAATCTTTGTTTTGGTTTTAAGCCATCGAATCCATTTTCAAGATAACTTTGGTACCATTTATAAAAAGTACTTCGAGAAATTCCATATTCTTTTAAAGTTCCTTTTACACCGAGTTCACTTCGCATTACCTGCTGAATAATTTCGTGTTTTTCAGTAGCTGTTAATCTCATATAACGTTTGAATTGTTTTGCTAATCTAACATATCCAAACTTTTTTTTACAATGTCGTAGCGTAGAACTAAGTCTGCTACCATTTCTTTTAAACGAGCGTTTTCTCTCTTTAATTCAGCTACTTCACCGCTGGTTGCTTCTCGTGTTACATCACCAGATAAACGTTTTTTACCTGCCTCAAGGAATTCTTTATTCCATTTATAAAATTGAGATTGAGTAATGGTGTATTTTCTACATAATTCGGCTATAGAAGTTTCTGCACGTAAAGCTTCCATTACAATTAAAATCTTCTGTTCTGCTGTAAAAATACGACGGGTATTATTACGAATGTCTTTTACAAAAGTTTCTGCGGATTTTTTCTTTGGTGTTCCCATAATTAAAATTACATTTTTTTTAGAAAACACTATCTAAGTTTTTAAATATAAATGTCCACTTTTTGCTGACGATTTACAATAAACAATGCTAACTTAGCCAATCTGGACGGGTTAAATTTGACAAGTATTGGCGGCTTACTAAGTATTAGAGATAATGCTAAATTAACCAATCTTAACGGCTTGTCATCTTTAACTAGTATGTCGGGAGCATTCAGGGTTTCGGGCAATACTATATTAACTGATATTTCGGGAGTTAATAACATCAATCCTTCAGGTTTGACAAGTCTACAAATTTCAACCAATCCTCAGTTAACAGTATGTAATAATAAGTTGGTTTGTTCTTATACAGGGACTAAAACTCTTTTAGGAAATGCGACAGGATGTAATAGTGTGAATGAATTAAATATTATCCCAAATTTCGAAACTTCTGCAACAATTTTTTATGGAGCAACTGCTCCGATATTGGCAAGCACTTCACCAAACGGAGTTATAGGTATTTGGTCGCCTGCGACGGTAGATAATACCACATCAGGTACATACACCTTTACTCCGGCTGTAGGACAATGTGCTACAACTGTTTCTTTTGTAGTAACAGTTAATCCTTGCAATACTATTGCACCTACAGTCACCAATGCTACAGCTTGTGCAGGAGCAACTTCTGCCACTTTGGGAGCAACAACAACTGCAACAGGAAACGCTGTAACCGAAACCATTGATTTAGGTAGCACTGTGGTAGGAGGAAGTTTTAATAATTTTGTTGATTTAAATGGTACAGTTAGCCTACCTGCCGGAGTTACTGTAACATCAGCAAAATTAGTATTTAACGGTGTTACAACAAGTGGAGGAGCTACTGGGTCTTATGTTGTAGATTTCTATGTATCGGTTTCTGGAGCAACTACATTAGCTGAAAGAGTGTTGGCTAATGCTAATAATGTTGTCAATGGCGGTCCTTATAACATTAATTTGCCAAATAGTCTTGTTAACGGAGCGTTTACAGTAAAAATAAGAAATAATGAAGGATTAGGCAATCTTACCATTAACTCTGTAAAGTTAGAATATACTTATACAATGCCACCTGCCACCATCAACTGGTATAATGTAGCAACAGGCGGTACGGTTTTGGCAACTGGTGCAACTTACCAAGTAACCAATACTACGCAACTTAGCACAGCAGAAACTTATACCTATTATGCAACAGCAAACGGTACTTGCGAAAGTGAAAGAACTGCGGTAACGCTTACGGTAAATCCTGCAATTACTCCAGATTTTGCTACAACAGCCACCATTAACTCAGGTGATACTGCTCCAACACTGGCAAGCACTTCTCCAAACGGAATTACAGGAACTTGGTTGCCTGAAACTATAGATAATACCACAACAGGGACATACATCTTTACTCCGACTGCAGGACAATGCGCTACAACTGTTTCTTTTGTAGTAACAGTTAATTCTTTAAATTCTACTCCAGTTCTAACAACTTCTGTTGAAAGTACATCTTTTACAGAAGGTACAGCAGCAGTAATAGATAATGGTATCGTTGTAACCGATGCAAACGATGTTACTTTAGCTTCTGCAATCGTAAGTATTACTAGTGGTTTTAATAGCGGAGAAGATATTTTAAGCTTTACCAATGATGGTTCTACAATGGGAAATATTTCAGGTATTTACAATGCCGCTACCGGAATATTAAGCTTAACTTCTAATGAGGCATCGGCATCCGTAGGACAATGGCAAGCTGCTTTACGAGCTATAACCTATGATAATAGTTCAATTACCCCAAATACAACTAATCGTGTTATTTCTTTTGTTGTAAATGATGGAACTGATAACAGTAATGTTGCAACTAAAACTGTAACCGTTACCGCAGTATATAATGCGCCAACGATTTCGGTTGCTAACGCACCAATTAGTATTAATCAAGGGGAATCTTATAATTATACCCCTATCGTAACCAATCCAGAGAATAACAATTTGGCATTTGATGCCGTTAATTTACCAGATTGGCTTACTGTAGATGTAACTACAGGAAATATTAGTGGTACACCGGGGCAAAATAATGTTGGAACACATCCTTTCCCAACTTATATACGAGTAAGAGATGTTGATGCTGATACCGCTGCTAATCAAGAAAATTGGATTTGGTCTGCATCATTTTACTTAACAGTGATAGATCAAATTGCACCAACTATAACAAGTGTATTGGTTCCTGCAAATGGAACGTATAAAGCAGGAGATCAATTATCTTTTTCATTAAATTTTAATGAATTAGTACACGTAAATACTACTGATGATACTCCACAAGTGGCACTTAATGTTGGTGGTAATAGTCGCTATGCTACCTATGAAACAGGATCAGGTTCTTCTACATTGACTTTTATCCATACCGTGCATTCTGGAGATTTTGATGCCGATGGTGTAACCATAGGAGCATTATCTCTAAACGGAGGAACAATTAAAGACGCTTCACAAAACAATGCTGTACTTACATTGAATAATGTTGGAAGCACAACGAATGTTTTAGTAGATGCTATAGCACCAACGGTGAGTAGCATTAATCGAGTAACTGATGAGGTTACCAATGCTACAACATTAGAGTATCAGGTAGTTTTTTCTAAAAATGTTACTGGAGTAAGTTCTGATGATTTCTCGCTTAATACTGTAGGAGTAGTTAATGGATTTATTTCAGAAGTAAGTGGATCAGAAAACATTTATATTGTAACGGTAACTGATATTACTGGTAACGGATCATTAAGATTAGATATAAATCCAACAGGAACCAATATTGTTGATACTCCTGGAAATGCCATTGCAACAGGATTTACTGAAGGGCAAAAATATATAATCGATCAAGAAGAGCCATCGCTTGCTATCAGTAGTAATCTTTATGCATTAAAGGCTGGAGAAACAGCTATCATAACCTTTACATTTAGCGAAGATCCAGGAACAACTTTTTCATGGAATGGGACTTTGGGTGATGTTACTGTGACTGGTGGAACTTTATCTGCAATTTCAAGCACAGGTTTAACTCGTACAGCAACTTTTACGCCTACAGCAAATATTAACAACGGAACGGTACTTATTAGCGTAAGTGAAGGAAATTATACAGATGCCGTTGGAAATATCGGAGCTGAAGCTGTTTTTTCAAATATCATTTATGATACTCAAATTCCTACAGCAACAATTGTTGTAACAAATGATGTATTATCTATTGGAGAAGATTCTTTGGTAACCATTTCTTTTAATGAAGCAGTTGTTGGTTTTGATAATACCTTTTTAACGCTTTCTAATGGAACGTTATCTAACATAGTCTCTTCAAACGGAGGTATTACTTGGACGGGTACTTTTAGCCCTACAAACAATATAGAAGTTGCTATTAATACAATTACTTTAGATAATACAAGATTGGTTGATTTAGCAGGCAATGTTGGTATTGGTACTACAGAATCGAACAATTATGTCATAGATACCAAAGCTCCTGTTCCAACACTAATTTCTTTACCAACTATTAGTCGACAATGTACCGTTTTACCTTCGGAAATTGCTTTGCCAACAGCAAATGATTTTTATCCAGAGGTTATCACTGCAACAACAACGGATGCATTGTCTTACAGCGAACAAGGAACATATACCATTACTTGGAAGTTTGTAGATGGAAAAGAAAATATTACCACGCAACAGCAAACGATTGTAGTAAAAGATACAACAGCTCCAGTACCAACAGTAGTTAGTTTACCAACAATTACAAAAGAATGTAGAGTTCTAGTAACAGATATTCCTGTACCAACAGCAACAGATAATTGTGCAGGAACAATCACTGCAACTACAACAGATGCATTGTCTTACAGCGAACAAGGAACATATGCCATTACTTGGACGTACGATGATGGAAACGAAAACGTTACCACACAAGTGCAAACGATTGTAGTAAAAGATACAACAGCTCCTTTACCAACAGTAGTTAGTTTACCAACGATTACAAAAGAATGTGCAGTTCTAGTAACAGATATTCCTGTACCAACAGCAATGGATAATTGTGCAGGAACAATCACTGCAACTACAACGGATGCATTGTCTTACAGCGAACAAGGAACATATACCATTACTTGGAAGTTTGTAGATGGAAAAGAAAATATTACCACGCAACAGCAAACGATTGTAGTAAAAGATACAACAGCTCCAGTACCAACAGTAGTTAGTTTACCAACAATTACAAAAGAATGTAGAGTTCTAGTAACAGATATTCCTGTACCAACAGCAACAGATAATTGTGCAGGAACAATCACTGCAACTACAACAGATGCATTGTCTTACAGCGAACAAGGAACATATGCCATTACTTGGACGTACGATGATGGAAACGAAAACGTTACCACACAAGTGCAAACGATTGTAGTAAAAGATACAACAGCTCCTTTACCAACAGTAGTTAGTTTACCAACGATTACAAAAGAATGTGCAGTTCTAGTAACAGATATTCCTGTACCAACAGCAATGGATAATTGTGCAGGAACAATCACTGCAACTACAACAGATGCATTGTCTTATAGCGAACAAGGAACATATACCATTATTTGGACGTACGATGATGGAAACGAAAACGTTACCACGCAACAGCAAACAATTGTAGTAAAAGATACAACAGCTCCTGTACCAACAGTAGTTAGTTTACCAACGATTACAAAAGAATGTGTAGTTCTAGTAACAGATATTCCTGTACCAACAGCAATGGATAATTGTGCAGGAACAATCACTGCAACAACAACGAATGCATTGTCTTATAGTGAACAAGGAACATATACCATTATTTGGACGTACGATGATGGAAACGAAAACGTTACCACACAAGTGCAAACGATTGTAATAAAAGATACAACAGCTCCTGTACCAACAGTAGTTAGTTTACCAACGATTACAAAAGAATGTGTAGTTCTAGTATCAGATATTCCTGTACCAACAGCAATGGATAATTGTGCAGGAACAATCACTGCTACAACAACGGATGTATTAGCTTATAACGAACAAGGAACATATACGATTACTTGGAAGTTTGAAGATGGAAACGGAAACTTTACTACGCAACAGCAAACGATTGTAGTAAAAGATACAACAGCTCCAGTACCAACAGTAGTTAGTTTACCAACAATTACAAAAGAATGTACAGTTCTAGTAACAGATATTCCTGTACCAACAGCAATGGATAATTGTATAGGAACAATCACTGCAACAACAACGGATGCATTGTCATACAGCGAACAAGGAACATATACGATTACTTGGAATTTTGATGATGAAAACGGAAACTTTACTACGCAACAGCAAACGATTGTAGTAAAAGATATAACAGCTCCAGTACCAACAGTAGTTAGTTTACCAACAATTACAAAAGAATGTAGAGTTCTAGTAACAGATATTCCTGTACCAACAGCAATGGATAATTGTATAGGAACAATCACTGCAACAACAACGGATGCATTGTCATACAGCGAACAAGGAACATATACGATTACTTGGAATTTTGATGATGAAAACGGAAACTTTACTACGCAACAGCAAACGATTGTAGTAAAAGATATAACAGCTCCAGTACCAACAGTAGTTAGTTTACCAACAATTACAAAAGAATGTAGAGTTCTAGTAACAGATATTCCTGTACCAACAGCAACAGATAATTGTGCAGGAACAATCACTGCAACAACAACGGATGCATTGTCTTACAGCGAACAAGGAACATATACGATTACTTGGAATTTTGATGATGAAAACGGAAACTTTACTACGCAACAGCAAACGATTGTAGTAAAAGATATAACAGCTCCAGTACCAACAGTAGTTAGTTTACCAACAATTACAAAAGAATGTAGAGTTCTAGTAACAGATATTCCTGTACCAACAGCAATGGATAATTGTATAGGAACAATCACTGCAACAACAACGGATGCATTGTCATACAGCGAACAAGCAACATATACGATTACTTGGAAGTTTGAAGATGGAAACGGAAACTTTACTACGCAACAGCAAACGATTGTAGTAAAAGATACAACAGCTCCAGTACCAACAGTAGTTAGTTTACCAACAATTACAAAAGAATGTACAGTTCTAGTAACAGATATTCCTGTACCAACAGCAATGGATAATTGTGTAGGAACAATCACTGCAACAACAACGGATGCATTGTCTTACAGCGAACAAGGAACATATACGATTACTTGGAAATTTGAAGATGGAAATGGAAACTTTACTACGCAACAGCAAACGATTGTAGTAAAAGATATAACAGCTCCAGTACCAACAGTAGTTAGTTTACCAACAATTACAAAAGAATGTAGAGTTCTAGTAACAGATATTCCTGTACCAACAGCAACAGATAATTGTGCAGGAACAATCACTGCAACAACAACGGATGCATTGTCTTACAGCGAACAAGGAACATATACGATTACTTGGAAGTTTGAAGATGGAAACGGAAACTTTACTACGCAACAGCAAACGATTGTAGTAAAAGATACAACAGCTCCAGTACCAACAGTAGTTAGTTTACCAACAATTACAAAAGAATGTACAGTTCTAGTAACAGATATTCCTGTACCAACAGCAACAGATAATTGTGCAGGAACAATCACTGCAACAACAACGGATGCATTGTCTTACAGCGAACAAGGAACATATACGATTACTTGGAAGTTTGAAGATGGAAACGGAAACTTTACTACGCAACAGCAAACGATTGTAGTAAAAGATACAACAGCTCCAGTACCAACAGTAGTTAGTTTACCAACAATTACAAAAGAATGTACAGTTCTAGTAACAGATATTCCTGTACCAACAGCAATGGATAATTGTGCAGGAACAATCACTGCTACAACAACGGATGTATTAGCTTATAACGAACAAGGAACATATACCATTACTTGGACATACGATGATGGAAACGAAAACGTTACCACGCAACAGCAAACGATTGTAGTAAAAGATACAACAGCTCCAGTACCAACAGTAGTTAGTTTACCAACAATTACAAAAGAATGTAGAGTTCTAGTAACAGATATTCCTGTACCAACAGCAACAGATAATTGTGCAGGAACAATCACTGCAACAACAACGGATGCATTGTCTTACAGCGAACAAGGAACATATACGATTACTTGGAAGTTTGAAGATGGAAACGGAAACTTTACTACGCAACAGCAAACGATTGTAGTAAAAGATACAACAGCTCCAGTACCAACAGTAGTTAGTTTACCAACAATTACAAAAGAATGTAGAGTTCTAGTAACAGATATTCCTGTACCAACAGCAACAGATAATTGTGCAGGAACAATCACTGCAACAACAACGGATGCATTGTCTTACAGCGAACAAGGAACATATACTATTACTTGGAAGTTTGAAGATGGAAACGAAAACTTTACTACGCAACAGCAAACGATTGTAGTAAAAGATACAACAGCTCCAGTACCAACAGTAGTTAGTTTACCAACAATTACAAAAGAATGTAGAGTTCTAGTAACAGATATTCCTGTACCAACAGCAACAGATAATTGTGCAGGAACAATCACTGCAACAACAACGGATGCATTGTCTTACAGCGAACAAGGAACATATACTATTACTTGGAAGTTTGAAGATGGAAACGGAAACTTTACTACGCAACAGCAAACGATTGTAGTAAAAGAATCTCCAATTTCAAATGTATCTTTTGTTAATCAAACGGTGGTCTATAATGGAAATGCTCAAGAAATTACAGTAAGTAGTCTTCCTGAAAACGCAACAGTAACTTACAGTATTTCACCAGATTCAGGATTGTTTAATGCAGCAATAAATGCTGGAGAATATACAGTTACTGCTATTGTTACTCCACCAGCTACTGCTGTGAATTGTGAAAGTTTAACCTTTGTTGCTACTTTGGTTATTGAAAAAGCACCGCAAAACATTCTATTTAGCGATTTAGAAATAGCTCTTTTAGAAGAATCAGATGATTATCAATTAACTGCACAAGCAAGCTCAGGTTTACCTGTAAATTACACATTTACTTATGAGCAAGTAACTCCTGCTGCTATAGTTTCAACTGAAGGATGGGTAGAATTACAACATTCTGGGTCGGTATTTATTTCTGCAAATCAAGAAGGAAATGAAAACTATCTACCTGCAATGTCCGTTGTTAAAGAATTAAAAGTTGAAAGTTTAGACGCTTCATTACATCAAATATTTATTAACGATGCTGTTTATGTTAATCCAGAAGAAACCATTTATTATTTGATGGATTGTGGAGATTCATCTAATGAAGTTTTAGTTCAATTAGAAACAGAATTTGGTGCATCGGTTTCGCCTGCTCATAATTTTGAAATTGAAATGCCAAAACCTGGAATTTACAGAGAAACTATAAACATTATTTCTGAAAATGGTGAAAATGCAAAACAATATAAAATAATTGTAGAAAAGCCATTTGCTTTTGATGAAATCGTGATTCAAAAATTCGACAATACCTTGTTAATAAACAATAATCCTCAAACGAATGGTGGATACAAATTTGTTAAATTTCAATGGTTTAGAAACGATAAACTGGTTGGTGAAGAACAAGTTTATTCTGTAGGAAACAGTAAAGAAGATCTTTTAGACGTAAATGCTTTATATTATGTGGTTTTAACTACCGAAGATGGAGATGTAATTCATACTTGTTCATCGTTTGTGGTGAGAAAAAATAATTTTAAAATTAATATATTCCCAAACCCAGTTAAGGTAAGTGAGAAGTTAGAGATAGTTTTCGATTATCCAACTATCGAATTCCAAGGTGCAAAAGCTTCACTTTATTCTAGTACAGGAATGTTTTTACAATCTGTAACTATTCATGAAAAAGCTTCCTCTTTACAACTTCCAACAAACTTATCTGAAGGAATTTATATGTTGATGATAGAAGTAAACGGAAATCAAGAATTCTTTAAAATAGTTGTGAAACTTTAAAACTAAAATCTTTTGAAAAATAAAATAAATATTATAGTTAGTTGCTGTGCTGCGTTACTTTTGGTAAACGCAGCTCAAGCACAAGAATTACAAATAGAAGCAGGAGGAAGATTTATTCAACAAACTTCAAACAATGGCTTTCCTTTAGCAACAAATTCTGAAGGTTATTCTTTTGGATTAGGCTACAGTTATTATCTGAATTCTAATTTTAGCATCGGTCTTGGGGTTTCTTTTTTAAAGGCTGATTTAAATTATATTGGAAATTCTTTAAAAGGTTCTTATGCAGAAGAAGATATCGAAGGTGATACTTTTGAGTTTAGATATTCAGGTGATTATTACTCAGAAACGGTGAAACAAGAAGTATTGCAAATTCCTTTAACCATTCAGTACGAAACCAAAGGTATTGTAAGTTGGTATTTACGTACAGGAGTTATTTATGGTATTCAAACAGGTAAGTCTAAGTATAAGCTAAACTGGAGAGATTTGAAAACTTCTGGATATTATCCGCAATGGGACGCCGAATTAAACGGGCCAGATTTTATCGGATTTGGAGAGCATGAAAGTTTAAGTCGCAAAGGAACTGTTAAATTACAAAATAGTTTTTCATGGATGATAGAAACAGGTGTAAAACAACAATTAGCGTCTAATAACTATATGTATTTTGGTGTGTTTTTTGAATTGGGACTTAATGACATACGTCCAGAAGGTAACACAGATAATGAAATGATTACATTCACCAATAACATTAACGAACCTTTACAGTATCATAGTGTTTTAGAACAAAAATCGTATCAAGATAAAAAGCTAACCACTTATATGATTGGTTTGAAAATTAAATATGGATTTAATTTTAAATAGATAAGAGAGGTTGTCCTTTTGGGCGGCCTCTTTTTATTTTATAGAGGTTGTAAGCCAGTATTCAAAAAAACAAAGTTTCAATGGCTAGAGCGTATTCTTCGGTTTGTTTTATGGATTGATGACCAAGCACTTCTTTAACGACATGTATTAGAATCCCCATTATTTTGCAACAGAATTTTGATTAGTTTTATAAACTTTGATGATTCTCATGTATAAAAAAAACCTACATTTCTTAAAGATTGCAGGTTTTATAGTTCTTTAGGCATAAATCAATATTAAAACTGATTATTACTTGCGGAGAAAGAGGGATTCGAACCCCCGGACCTGTTACAGTCAACAGTTTTCAAGACTGCCGCAATCGACCACTCTGCCATTTCTCCTTTGGTCTGTACTAATGATGTTTGTTTCATTATTACGAGTGCAAATATAGTGGCTTTTTTGAAAAACACAAGCGTTTTTTCTATAAAATGATAAATTTTTTTATAATCGTTTGTAGATTATTTATTTAGATTTTTCTTGATATTTTAATTTCTATTTGAGTAAACAATGTGGTTTAATGACTAAATATTTTTTTTTGAAAAAATAATAATTGTAATTCGAATAATTTTTTTGAATAAAAAAACACAAAACCCGGAAGATTTTGTGTTTTAAATTTATAGTTTAGAAGTTTTACATTACTGAAGTAGCTGCAAATGCTGTTGCTAATACTGCTAATAAAAATATGATAATAATAATTCCAATTAATGAAATAATTAAACCTGCAATAGCTAAACCTTTTGGTTTTTTAGTCATACCAATTATTGAAAAGATAAGTCCAAGGATCCAAATAATCCAATTGAAAACAGGAACCCAGCAAAGTACAATTGCAACAATTGATAAGATGAAACCTGCCATTCCCATATTATTCTTTTGATTCATCTGTTGATTCATCATAAAAGCTTCAAAATTTGCATTTTGTTGATTTTGCTGAGAATTTGTATTTTCTTTTACTGGCGAAGTTTCTACGATTATTTCTTTTACTTCAGCTACTGGTTCATTAACTACTTCTTGGATTGTAGGTTTTACTTCAATTTCAGATTCAGAAATTTCTTGTTCAATTGCATCATTGACTTCTGTTGTAGTTTCAGAAATCGTTTCTTCAATAATTTCTTCAACTTTTGACGCTTCTTCATTGATAATTTCTTCTACAATTTCTGTAGTTTCTAAATTATCTTGATTTAAATAGTTGTTAATGTTTTCGTTGTTTAATTCGTTTTCTTCTTTGTTCTCGTTCATAACTTTATTTTATTACTTTATGTTTAATTAAATTTCCTTCGTTAGGATCTATTGTATAATAATAAATGGTATTATTTTCTTTCAATACTAGATTGTCAATTTCTGTAAATGAAAAATTTTCACAAGCTGTCGGAATCAAAAAAAGGTCAACGACTGTTTTCCATTCTGATTTTGAATACGTATAAGTTGACATTGAATATGTGCATCCATTCATTGGCGCTTGATAAATTGAAATTTCATCTCCTTTTTTGTTATTTAAATCACCTTCGTTAACTAAAATTGCATTACAACATCCAATTTTAATGGGTTTAATTTTTTTGTTAGAAAATTGAATTTCAAATTCGTCAGACGTTCCATCTTCAATTGGATTGCCAAAACCTTGTTTTATTTTTACTAGTTGAGCTGTTTCTATTTTGCCATCGCCATTAAAATCGCCTTTAATAATTTCACCAATTCTTGAATTACTTCTTTCATTCTGATAAGGAGAAAATAGAATTAGAATGGAAAATAAAAAGGCAATCGAAATCTTAAACATTTTAAATTAAAATTTTCATAAAAATATAATTTTTTTTTAAAGTTTTAATATTTATTTATGATAATCTTTTTGTTAATTTAAAAATGTAAGAATGAATTGTTGTCCAAAGTCTTGAAATTGAATTGTCAAAATAGATTTTAAAAATTCAATCCATTAAGATTATGCTAAAATCCAGTTCCCATAGTTAGTGTATCAAAATCCGATTTAATTACAAAAACAGCTATTATCAAAATAAATACGAGTAATGACGAAATAATTAATCCGGCAATTGCGAGTCCATTTTTTTTTATTTTTCAAACCGATTATCGAAAATATCAATGCAAGAATAAAGATTATTAGATTTAAAATAGGTACCCAAAATAGAAAAATTAAAAGTAATGAAATTAATGAAAACCAACTCATGACAAGCGCAACCAAGGATAAGATAAATCCTGCAATTCCAAAATTACTAGGTTTGTTTATTTCTTTATTTTTCAATAAGCTTCAATGATTTGATTCGATTTGTTAGGTTGATTGATTTGCATTATGATATTATTTAATTGATTTTTTTTTGGTTTTATAAGAATAAATTGATTGTTATAAATTATGTTTTTGGTATTAAAATGTGATGTTTTTTTATTAAATTAAAATATATTTTTGATAATGTTTATATTTTTTTATTAAACATTGTTTTTAATTATATTTGTTACTAAAAAGAATAAATTATGGAGATTTTCCTATTTATAGTTATTGTAGTTTTACTTATTATAATTCTCAATAAGCAACAAAAAATTATTACTAATTTTCAAATCGAAATACGAAATCTTACTTTTAAATTAGATGATTTAAAAAATCAAATCGATAGTAAGTTCAAAACTATTTCTAGTTCAGAAAAAGTTATTCCAAAACAAACCGTTGCTCCATTAGTTGATGAGAAGCCTATTGTTGCCGATGTTGTACTTGAAAGTAAGCAAGAATCAGAAGTTGTAATTTTAAAAGAAGAAGTTGTAACTTCCCCAATTGAAGAAATTAAAATAAAACAAGAAATTCAATCTAAAAGTATTGATCTCGAAATTGCGCAGACAACAAGCAATCAGAATGTTTTAGAAAATCAACCGCAACCTATTTTTGAAACAAAAACGTTTATTCCCAAGAAATCTTGGTTTGAAAAATTCAAAGAGAAAAATCCTGATTTAGAGAAATTTATAGGAGAAAATTTAATCAGTAAAATCGGAATTTTAATTTTGGTTTTGGGAATTAGTTTCTTTGTAAAATACGCTATAGATCGAGATTGGATAAACGAACCAGCACGTGTTGGAATTGGAATTCTTGCAGGTGGAATTGTTATGGCAGTAGCTCATCGTTTACGTAAAAATTTTGCTGCATTTAGCTCGGTTTTTGTTGCTGGTGCAATAAGTATATTTTATTTTACAATCGGAATTGCCTTTCACGATTATCAACTCTTTTCACAAACTGTAGCTTTTGTTATTATGGTTGTGATTACCATCTTTAGTGCATTAGTTTCAGTTTCTTACAATCGTAGAGAATTAGCTATTCTGACTTTAATCGGAGGTTTTTCTGTTCCGTTTATGGTAAGTACAGGTTCGGGTAATTATCAAGTTTTGTTTGGTTACATTGCTATTTTGAATATTGGAATGTTGATTATCTCCTTCTATAAAAAATGGAATATTGTTACGTTATTGGCATTTATTTTTTCATCAATAATATATATTTCTTGGTTTGTTATTGAATTTAATAATCATGAGTTACCGTATCAGGGCGCATTTGTTTTTGCAACGATTATGTATATCATTTTTAGTATTGCTGCTGTAATTAATAATGTAAAAAATAAAGGTGTTTTTACGAAAATAGAATATATCATCATGCTTGTTAATACTTTCTTTTATTTTGGAGTAGGAGCAACCGTTTTCCAAAATTGGCATACAGAATTGAAAGGGATTTTTACTATTTCCCTAGCTTTTTATAATTTGATTTTCTCACTAGTTTTATATCGAAAATTCGGAATCAAAAAAGATGCTATTTATTTTCTTTTAGGATTAGCTTTAACATTTATCACGCTTACAATTCCATTTCAGTTTAACGGTAATTATATTACACTATTTTGGGCTTGCGAAGCTGTATTATTACTTTGGCTTTCGCAGAAATCTAAAATATCGACTTTCAGAGTCGGTGCAATAGTTGTTCAATTTTTGATGATTATTAGTTTGTTTTTAGATTGGACACAAACATATTCAGAATATTCTGATTTGATTTTATATCCTTTTTTAAATAAAATTTTTGTCACTGGTTTACTTGCAATTGCTTCGTTTGTCGTTTCTTATTTTATATTGAAAAAGGAAAACGAACCCATGAAATTTTATTTTTTTGAAATTGATCCAGCTCCTTATAAAAAAGTAGTTTTGGTGTGTTCGTTGGTTATTGGATATTTAGTTGGAATGTTTGAAATTATTTATCAAACTAACTTGTTTTATTCAAACGATGCATCAATTCTTTCGTATGCTGTGGTTTATCATTACGTTTTCACAACGATTTTGGTTTGTTTCTTATTTAAATTTAAAAGTAAAGCAAATAGTATTGTTGCGCTTATTTTATCAGGCATAAACATCTTATTTTATTTATTGATATTCCATAGATTAACATTCAATGAAATTTCAAATAATTTCAATTATAATTACGACAGCAATTCTGCATTTATTGGTCATTATGTAATCTTAGTTTGTATAATTACTTGTATTTATATTTTAATAAAGAATAGAAAAGAAGCTATTTTAACTTCGATTTTGGATACCAAAATTATGCTTTGGATTTTTGCATTTTGCGTGACATTTATTTTGAGTAATGAAATTATGGTTCATTCTTTATATTTTTCGACTGATTTTGTAAATGCGATTGTAACTTCTCAGAACAAAGCTTCGGCTACTACAGCGTATTTTTCTGATTACGAAAGATATTTAGCTTACGATTCAGAATTGATGTTGGTAAAAAAACGTGTGATTAAAGTTGGTTTTCCAATTCTTTGGGGACTATTATCGTTTATTTTCTTAATCATTGGAATCAAAAAACAAATCAAACAATTACGAATTATCGCATTAGCTTTATTAGGATTAACTGTTCTAAAATTGTTTATTTTCGATATCAATGTTTCAGGTCCTGGACGAATTGTAGCTTTTATTTTATTAGGTATTTTGGTACTTATTATTTCATTCGTTTATCAGAAATTGAATAAAAAAAATACAGATGAATCTAAACAACATCAAGATGAAAAAGATACTTAGTTTTTTAATATTTATATCGATTTTTCAATTTTCCTTTGCACAAGAATATCAAGGTAAGATTCAAAAGGTAAAACAAAATGGATTTCATTTAATTGAAATATCGTCAGAGTTACGTTCAGTTGCTCAAAATAATCTTAATCATATTCGAATTTTAGATTCCAAAAAGAATCAAGTGCCTTATGTTTTTTTTAGAGAAAATTCAAACGAATATTTATTTCAAGATTTTCCAATAATTTCAAATGAAGCTATCGAAAATGTAGTAACTAGCGTTGTTATCTCAAATGATAAACAACAAAAAATTAATGAATTGATTTTAAAGATTGCAAATACAGATGGATTTAAAAAATTCAATATTAGTGGAAGCGATGATGGAAAAAAATGGTTTGGATTGGTTAACAATCAAATAATTGAAAATTTAAACGACGCAGGTGATGATTATATTGAACGCAGTTTTAAATTACCTCTAAATAATTATAAGTTTATAAAATTTGTTTTTGTTGATAAAAATTCATTGCCATTAAATATTCTGCAAGCTGGTATTTATTTGGATACTTTTAAACCAAAAAATGTAGTTTCTTTAAAAAACATTTCTCAAAAAGTTCTATCTGATAAAACAAATAAACAAACCAAAATTGAAATTTCGTTTGCTGAACCACAATCAATTGATGGAATTAAATTTATAATTGATTCGGATGATTTTTATATGCGAAAAGCTACAATTTATGTTGAGCAAAAAAGAGAAGAAAAACGCAAAGAGGTTGTTTATAATGATGAAATAATAAGTTTTTACATTAATTCAAATAAATCAAATGTGTTTGAAATACCAAATATTTTTGTGAAAGATTTTTATGTTGTCATTGATAATTCGGACAATCCAGAATTAAAATTCAGTTCTGTAGAATTATTTCAAAATGAAGAAAATTTATTATCAAATTTAAAAACTGATGAAGTTTATTCTATTTTAATTGACAATTCACTACAAGCACCAACTTACGATTTAGAATTTGCTGAAATTGATTATTCTAAAACCTATCCAAAAATTACAGTTTCTGATTTGCAAAAAATTACAAATGAAACAAAAATCGATGGAACCAAAAATTTTTGGCAAACAGCAACATTTATGTGGATTTGTATTGTATTAGCTGTTTTGATTTTAGGTTATTTTTCACTTTCAATGATTAAAGATATGGGAAAAGAAAAATAAACATTAATGTATTGACTAATCTGTTTACAATAAGTTTTTCTAATTTAAGTTGTAAAAGTAAATGTATTATAGTTTATAAATTATCTGAAGGTTTTTTAAGCTTTGTGTAAATAAAAAAAGGAAGTGATTTTTTACACTTCCTTTTTGCTTAAGAGGTAGGTTAAGCTCCATTTTGCGAAAACGATTAAGTTTTCTTTTTCATAGTATTTTTTTTGTAACATAGAAGTAAAAAAATTAGCTCCTTTTGTTGATACAAATTACGTTCATTATTGTACGATAAAAAATCCCTATTTTCAGCTAATTTTAAATTAATTTTCTATTAATTATTCATTTTTTAAGGATAAAGTCGTGGGTGTTATTAATTAAATTAGTAAATTTTAACATTTTATTTGCTAAATGAATACTTGAGGGTAAAAAGGATAATCAAAATGTTTTTATATTTTAATTTATAAAATAAAAAGATCAAAAAATAAAAAAGGAAGTGAATTATTTCACTTCCTTATTATGCTTAAGAGGTAGGTTAAGCTCCATTTAAAAAACAACTTTTTTTCTTTTTCTAATTTTTCTTAACTAAAGATTTTATTAATCTTTTTGTTGATACAAATATCATAAGAATTTTTGGTGTTTTTAATCCCTGAATTCAGCTAAATTTCAATTATTTAAGAAATTATTAAAAATAAAAAAGGAAGTGTTTTATCACACTTCCTTCAAGTAAATTAGAGTTTATTTAAGTCTCAATTAAATAACAATTACTATCTTTTTCAATTTTTTTTAAAATAATATAGGGTTGTAAAGCTATATTTATTATTTCAAATTTAGTTAAGCTAGTTTTATAAAACATCACTGAAAACAGCCATATTCTAATTAATTTGAAGATTTTTATTCAGATTGATTTTGAGTTTATTTCTAAAATTTTAAGATTAAAAAAAGAAAGTGTAAATGCACTTTCTTTTAATTTTAAACCGTTTGGTTTAAGATCTCTTTACTAAATAATTGATCAAATAAATATGATTTCCTTTAACTTCAAATATATTAACTTGAAGTTGTTTTTAAATCCCTGAAAATAGCTATTTTCATTAAACCCCAATTAATCCGTATTCGAAAGCAAGTTTAATTGCTGAACTTAAATTACTTGTTTGGAATTTTTCAATCAAATTTTTTCGATGACTTTCTACAGTATGTGGACTAATGAATAATTTTTCCGCAATTTGATTTGTTGTTAATCCAAATGCAGCTTCGATTAGTATTTCTTTTTCTCGACGTGTCAACTTCGGAACTGTATTGGGTTGATCATTTTCTTTGATTTTCATTTTCTTTTGAGTTTGCGTACAAAAGAATTTTTCACCTTTATAAACTGTTTCTATTCCAATAAGAATTTCATCAATAGAAGCGTTTTTCTGAATATATCCAAAAGCACCTTGACTGATGCAACTATTAATAACTGCTAATTCGTTATGAACACTTAACATAATAATGTATAGTTCGGGCTTGATTTTTGTTATTTTACTTAATATTTCAATACTATTTGCATCTTCTAAATTAATATCTAACAAAAGTACATCGATTTCAGCGTTAGGTAATCCTTCTAAAAGTTCTTTTGCGCTTGAATAACATTCGGTAACTTTAACTGATTTTCTAGTATTTAGTATATTTTTTAATCCTTCTAATAATAAAGGATGATCATCCGTAATAGCAATCTTTATCATATTTTATTTTTTAGGGAAATTAAACTCAAAACTTGTTCCAAGATTTTTTTCTGAATGAACTTCAAAGGTTCCTTTCAAAAAATGTATTCTGGATTGTATATTTAAGAATCCGGCCGAATTTTTAAATTCGAGATTGTTTACTTCAAATCCTATTCCATCATCTTCAACTGTTACTTGATATAAGTTTGTTTCTTCGACAAGTTGTATAATTATGTGTTTGGATTGAGCGTGTTTTATTGCATTGTTGACTAATTCTTGAATAATTCTATATACAAAAAGTTGTTTTTCTGTTTCTAGTGTATTTGTGTAGCTCAAGAAATGTACATGTATTTCGAGATTGTTATTTTTCATTCGAATAGCAAATTCCTTTAAAGCAACTTCTAATCCATATTTGATTATTAAATCAGGCATGAGATTATGAGATACTTTTCTTAGTTTATTAATTGCAAAATCGATATGATCACTAATAACTTTTAATTCTTCGTTTTTAATTTCATTTTTTTTATTTAACAAATCTGAAAGTTGAAGTTTTGTAGCCGATAATAATCCACCGAGACCATCGTGTAAATCTCTTGCAAGTCGTTCTCTTTCTTTTTCTTGACCATCAAGTAAAGATGTAAGTGCCGAAATTTTGGCATGTTGTTTCTCTTTTTCAATGGCAAGTTTGTACGATTTTTCTTTTTCAAGCATTCTTTTTGTTCTTTGTCTTAAAAGAAATAATAATAAGATGACAATAAGAATAATTGATAAAATGATCAGCGCATAAAAATTATTGGTTTGTTCTCTGTAAGCAAGCTTTTCTCGAAATCTGATTACTTCTTTTGATTTTGCTTGAGTTTCAAGTTCTAATAATTTTAACTCTTGTTGCTTTTTTTGAGTAATTAGTTCTGATAAGGTTAATTTTTTTGATTGATTTTCTTCTATTAATTTCAAATTTTTATATTGTGTTTCTCTTTCAAGATTCTGAAAATTTAATAGTTGAATTTGTTGTTCTTTTTTGTCAGTAATTAATTGTAATTTTTCTAATTCTTTTTCTTGTAATTTTTTTTCAAATTCAGCTTCAATTCGTTTACTAGCTTCATGTTGTTGGTAATCGAATACTTCGATATAGATTTTTAAATATTCTTTTTGATATTTACTTACTTCAAAATAATTTTTGTTTAATTCTTCAAGATCAATTAATTTTTGAAGAATATTTAATTCAACATTTGTATCTTTTTTAAAACTATTCTGAATTTGATTTAATGCTTGTAAATAATATGTTTTTGCTTCGTTATAATTTCCTTTTCTTTTTGCAATTTCACCTAAATTTAAATTTGCATTGGCTATATAATTGTATTCATTTTGTTCTGTAGCAATGTCTTTTGCGATATTTGTGTATTTTAATACTTTTTCAGTATAATTCTCTGGATAATAAGCTAAATATAGATTTGCAATATTTATAGAAACATAAGCTAAATCAGAAATATATAGCATTTCATTTTTTTGAAATAAATCAAAGGCTTTTAGGTAGTAAAATTCAACTAAATCGCGATATTTAAGATTTTTAGATTCGATAAATTTATTATCATATAAATGACCAACAGCCATATAAGAAGAGAAAATCTCGTTTTTGTTATCTTGTTTTAATGCGTATTCTAAACTTTTTAAGCTATATTTTTCTTGTAAATCTTCATCTTTCCAATCGCCATAGATTCGTGATAATTCAATGTAAATCGTTGATTTTAGTTTGTAAATTTTCTTTGATTCTGCAGCTAAATTATAATTATTGATCGCATTGATGTAGTTATTTACAGCTTCAACTTTTTTCTGTTTTCTCAAAAAAATCCAAGCATTTACATAATAATAAAAACCTTTTATTTCATATCTATTTGTTTTTTTTGAATGCTTTTCTGCTTCTTTTAAACTCAAATCTGATTTAGAATTTTCTTTACCTAAAAAATATTCAATCGAAAGAATAGAGTATAAATATGAAGTATTCCCATGATCATTATTTTTTTTTGCTAATTCAATATTTTTTATAAGTACAGTAATTGATTGTTCTTTTTTATTATTTATTGACAATGCCTGTGCATATTTTGCCACTACCTCATAATAATCTGGAGATAAATAAGTTTTTGACTTATATTCTTTCTCAATGTTTATTAATGTTTCTTGAGCGTTTGTTACGTTAAAAGAATTAATTAAAATGAAAAATAGTAAGATTTTTTTTAGGTTTTTTAACATAAAAGTTAGGTAATTTTTCTGTTTAATTTGTAAAAAATAATTACAAATATAATTATTTAACTAGATATTTAATCTTAAAAAAAAATTTTTATACTTCTTTTTTTTAAATTAATTTCACGAAAAAAATAAATATGGCTTCAGGTATTTTTGCAATATTAGATGATATTGCAGCTTTGATGGATGATGTTGCAATTGCAAGTAAAATAGCAACAAAAAAAACCGCAGGAATTTTAGGAGATGATCTTGCTGTAAATGCTGAAAAAGCCACTGGTTTTCTATCTTCTAGAGAAATTCCAGTTCTATGGGCAATTACAAAAGGATCGTTTTTAAACAAACTAATAATTGTTCCGATTGCGTTATTGTTGAATTTCTTTTTTCCAGTTGCAATTAAATTTATTCTAATTTTAGGGGGCTGTTATTTAGCTTTTGAAGGTGCTGAAAAAATTATTCACTATATTTTTCATAAAAAGAAAGAAACCGAGCCCGAAGTTGGAACACAGATTGATAATGAGAAAGCTGAAAAAGCAAAGATAAAATCTGCGATTTTAACGGATTTTATTTTATCTGTCGAGATTGTAATCATTGCATTAGGAACAGTGATTGAAAGAGATGCTTCTATAACTGTTCAGATTATATCAGTTTCGGTAGTTGCGTTCCTTGCAACAGTTGGAGTTTATGGAGTGGTTGCCTTAATTGTTAGAATGGATGATGCTGGATATAAGATCATAAAAAAATCCAATAATAAAGGATTTGTTGCTCAATTAGGTCATTTTTTAGTTAAAGCTTTACCTTATGTAATTCGTATTTTAGCTTTCGTTGGGACCATTGCTCTGTTGTTAGTTTCAGGCGGAATTTTTTCGCATAATATTGATTTTTTCCATCATCTTTTACCTAATTTAAACAGTACTATTAAAGAATTTTCTTTAGGATTAATAATTGGATTTATTGTTTTAGCTGTCGTAATGATTACTCAAAAAGCATATAAATTAGCTGTTAAAAAATAAATATGTTTCTATAATATAAAAAAATGTTTCGAATTAAGATTCGAAACATTTTTTTTACTCTTTTAAAAATATATCTTTTGTTAAGATAATTTTAAAACTTACTTTTTTCTCACTGAAAATTTTTATTCATTTAAATTTGATTAACATTTAAAATTTCAATATTGCTGTTTTTTAATGAATTAAAATTATGTTTTTGCTATTGAATTATTGTTAATTATAACCTGTTGGGTGTAATTATTTCAAATAAAATAAATGGAATAGATATTGGTCAATATTCTGAAATTCAGTACCTTGAAGTCGATAAACAAGCCAATATCTATGTCAAATATAGTGAAGAATTATTTTAGAGTTTTAGAAGTTATAAGTTCTTTGGATTGTAAATTAGAGTATAAATCGAACGACTGTAAAAAAAAATGTCTGATTGTGTATTAATTGGAGATAGAGGTTACTTATCTCAAAGTATTCAATTAGATTTGTTTCAAACTGTAAATATCAAATTAGAAACACCAAAAAGAGCTAATCAGAAAGATTACAAACTCCAACCTTATATTTTTAGGAAATCAAGAAAAAGAATTGAGTTGCGAAGCACATCATGGATTCCTAAATTAAAAATAATAACAAATGAATGAACATTATTTTCACAACTATGCGACCAGTTCAGGATTATAAACAATTATGCTAAAACTTTTGAGGGGTTTAAAACAAGACCCGAGAGTTTGCTCGAACAGGCAAAACAATTTTGGCAAAAATAACAGCTTTAACTTTGGTGCTATATATCAATAAATCATCTTTGATAGACCAATAAACAATATTAAAAATCAAACAATTTAATTACATCCAACAGGTTAATTTATACAAAAATGTAGCTTAACTTAATACTGAACTTTTTTTTGCATATACACAGTGTCTGGATTAGAAACCTACTCCTAATCCAAAAGTAAACATAACATCTTCTGAACTTTTAAAAACATTAACTTTTAAAGTTATAGTTTCAATAACATTCATCCATAAACCACCTCCATAACTTGAATGCCATTTATCAGACTTTTCATTATCTTGCCATACACGACCGTAATCATATCCAATAAAACCACCATATGAAAGCGGAATAATGCCGTCATTCCAATCACTTATTTTAAAATTAATGTTTGTAGATTGAGCAAAAGCAGTTCTACCAACAAATCTATTTTGTCTATAACCACGTAAAAAAGTATTACTTCCTAAGTCAGCAGCTTGATAAAAATGATAATGATCTCCAATCATTGTTTTGCCGTAAAATGAAGTTTCCAGAGTAACAATGTTTGAATAAGTTAAAGGAAATAGCACATGCAATTTACTAGTAATCGCTGAATGGTTTTCATTGAAATTTTTTGTATTTGATCTAAAGGCATAATGCAATAAAAATCCTAATCCTAAAGATGGATTTGACTTATGGTTATAATTTTCGAATTCGTATTTTCCTTGAATACCATAAAAAGCTTGTGATTTATAATTATCATGATCGGTATCTAAATTTGTATCAATAAATCGATCATTTGTATTCATAATTTTTACTGATTCGAAAGTTGGTCCAACTAAGAAATTACCACCATTTCTACCCATATAATTATATGATGGTTTGAAATTGTATTGCGCAGTACGAACACGATTATAATTAATTTTAAATAAATCTCTGTTATAGCCAGTTTCATTTCCGTAACCAAAATAGTTTTGGGAAAAATTAGAAGTTGTAGCTACTCCATCAATTTGAAAATACCAACTACGTGAATTATTTTTAAATTTCCCTAAATATTCAACAATAGTTCCTGAAGTTGCAAAATCGATTTTTGCGCGTAAATTGTGTTGTTGAGAAAAAGGATGGTAAATAAATTTTTGCGAAATTAAATTCGCATTAAATCCTAACATAATACCATTATCCTTATTATAATTCAAATCTGGCAATAATGTAAAAGTATTTATTGGAGAATTTCGATAATCATATGAATTTCGATCGTAATTATCTCTAAGTATTTTTCTAGTATTTCTACCAGGAATGATAGTACTTACTTCTGATTTATAATCGTAAATTTTTATTTTGTTTCTACTTGAAATATCGTAATAATCGTGACTTTTTCCTCCTATTAATCGTATTAAAATAGATGATTTCTCACCTGTAACTTCAAATCTATCTTCATCATTAAGACCATAAATCCAAATTTCTTTTGTGACTTTGGGGTCGTAACTATAAGTACGAACTTGTTGCTCTCCAGATTTTTTTAATTGAACTTCTTGAACTACAACTTTTTCTTTTGACGTTTTTATCTTTAATATATTGTCTTTATTTGTGGCTGCAACCACACCATATTTCATTAATTCATGATAATATTTTTCAGTAAAAGCAACTAAATTTTCGCGACGTTCTTTTAAAATTTCTTGAATATCATTTGTTTCTTTAGTTTGAACTTCTAATGGCATTTTAGAAAAAGCTTCAATTATCACTTCATCAGAAATACTAACTACAATTTCTTTCGCTGTTTTTTGCCAATCTTCTAATTTCATGCTCTGTAAAAAAACTTTATCTAAAGGAAATGCCGTCTTGTTCATCCATCTTGGATTACCAAATTTTCCATTAAAGCTTTGCATATGACGCATTGCTGGAGAATACATAATCAATTTTAATAATTTTCCATCAATTTTTGCAAATGCTTGATCTCGATCTCGACCAATTGGTCGGTAAACTACAGAATCACCTTCCCTGAATTCGCTCCAACGCCATTGATCTGCATGACGATCCCAATCTCCAATTAAAAAATCAAAAACGCGAGCTCTCAAATACATTTGTTCATCAACACAATATTTTGAATCTTTTTCGATATTCTGAAGAACATCTTGAGTACTAACAATATCAACAGGATTTCCGAAATTAGGTGCATCAATTTGTGAACTACTTGGACGCTCTTCTATCATATACAGTTCATCACCATAAGAATCGTTATATTTTCCTAAAGCATTTTGTTTTGGAATATAATATAATTTTGGATTTGTATGATATAAATTAGCTGCATCTGCAAAGTCAGCCATAATAAATGGAACATAAGGATGCGATGTGGTATAAAAATCATCAACAAAAGATAAAACATAAGTTTTTTTAAGTTTATCTTTTACATAAACATCTTTAAAAACAGCGGTTTGTAAAAATTGACTTGCATTTTTCTTAACACCTCGCATTACATATTCTTTTCCATTGGCGTCTTCTAATCGCAAAGACATGGATTGATTACCTCCGCCTGAAATTGTTGGTTTCAAACCTCCAAAAATTGTATCAAGATTTACAACCGGAGCAGTTATATCTATACCATAAATAGTTCGATAGTGATTTCCGAAAAGAAATTTATAAAAATCACTCTTTTTAGTTTTCTCTACTCGATATATCGAAGTTGTTTTTTCAGTTTCTAAAACTTCAGGAAAAACTTTAGTATAAGGTTCTTGTTTATAAATTGAACGTTGAAAAACTAGATTTTCTTCATTATTTTCTGTTACATAAAATTTTAACTCGGTTTCTTTATCATCATAAACATCTAAAATTCCATAACCAAATTTACCAACAGAAAAACTAATTGGTTCAATCGCTCTAGCTTCTTCAATCTTTGAAGCTGAACCACTAATTATTTGTTTAACACCTTCTTGTTCGATATATTGTAAATTATGATCATGACCAGAAATAAAAATCACTTGATTTTGGTTCATGGCAATTGTTTTCAATCGCTTAATCAAAGATTGATAAAGTTTATATTGTGTATCAGCTGGACTAGCTCCAGTAGTTTTTCGAAGGTAATTAATTACAGAACCTAAAACAGGCAATGGTATATTTTTAATTGGAAAGATATGTTTTCTAAATGAAAAATAACCTGCATGATCTCCACCAGAAAACAAAGGATGATGAATTGCAACTAATGTTACTTTATTCTGATTTTTGTTAATTAAGCTTTTAAACTCTTCGAAAAAATCTTCACGATTTCTAATTTCACTCTCTTTATTGATATTTTCATATTTATTCCAATCTTGAATAAACCATTCGCTGTCAATGGTAATTAAAGTTATGTCGTCATTGATTTCAATTTTGTCAATAGACTCATATTTCTTTGGCATAAAAGCCTTTTTGTTGTTCAAATGCTTATTAACATAATTCTTCTGTTCAATTAAACCTTCAAGTTTACTATACCAATCATGATTTCCAGCTAAGAAAATTGTTTTACCTTCAAAGTCTTCAACCAGATCTAATTGTTTATTTAAAATTTCTTCTGCCGTTTTACGCGCCGGATTTAAACTATCTGGTAATCCTTTTGGATAAATATTATCACCAAGAAAAAGAACAGTAGTGTTTTTGTCTGAATTAGATATACGTTGCTTAAGAAATTTAAAATTAGGTTCAGAAATTGAATCATTAGCATTTCCTCCATCACCTATCAAAATGAATTTGTGGTTTATGCTTTTCATTGTATCAATTGGAGAAATAGTTTCAGATAATTTACTTCCTTGTTGTTGATGAAAAGTTGCACAAGAATTCAGCAAGATTAGTGCAGAACTAAAAAACAAAAGATGGTAAACTTTATAATTAAATTTCATAAATTTATCTTTTAAAGAAAAACTAAGATGGATATACTCTTAACCGCTGAACAGTTTGTATTTAATTTATTCAAAGATAAACTATCTTCGGAATATCTGTATCATAATTTTACACATACTTTAAATGTTGTATTAGCTGTAGATGAGATAATTAAAGGAGAAAGCATTAACAACGAGGATACATTACATCTAAAAATGGCTGCTTGGTTTCATGATACAGGATATATTATGGGAGGTGAAAATCATGAAGAAAATAGCATCTTTATTTTGAAAGATTTTTTGAATCAATTTCCAAATCATCACTTAAACATCGAAATTATTGCATTGATTATTCGAGCTACAAAATTAGAAAATGTGCCGCAAACCTATTTAGAAATGTGTTTGCGAGATGCTGATTATTATCATTTTACAAAAGAAAATTACTGCGAAACTAATATCCTGCTTAAAAAAGAAATTGAACAAACATATAAAGTAGAAATATCTGACGAAAAATGGTGCTTAGAAAACTTTGAAATGCTTTCTAAAAAACATTGTTTTTATACAGATTATGCTAAGAAACATTGGCAACCAAAAAAAGAAAAAACCATTTTTGAAATCTTTAAACAATTAGAAAATTCACAAAAAAAAGATAAAGAAACCAACAAAGAAATCAAAAAGAAAAAATTAGAAAAACTTGAACGTCCAGAACGTGGAATTGATACACTGTTTCGAACAACATTAAATAATCACACTCAATTAAGTGCAATTGCGGATAGCAAAGCTAATATTTTACTTTCTGTAAATGCGATTATTATTTCGATTGTTTTGACAGCGATAATTCCAAAATTGGATAGCCCAAGAAACACACATTTGATTATTCCAACTTTTATTTTATTAATCTTTAGTGTAATTACAATTGTTTGTACTATTTTATCAACTAAACCTAAAGTTACAAGCGGAACTTTTACTGATGATGATGTTAAAAAGAAGTCCGTAAATTTATTATTTTTTGGTAATTTTTATAAGATGCCTTTAGAAACGTATACCAAAGCAATGAACGATTTAATGATTGATCGAGATTATTTATACGATACTTTAATAAAAGATTTATACTATTTAGGATTAGTTCTTGACAGAAAATATAAAATTTTAAGAGTAGCTTATACCGTGTTTATGATTGGAATTATAGTTTCAGTATCAGCTTTTATTATTGCATTCGCTCGTTTATAAAACATCAAAACATGAAAAATTATTTATTTTTTATTTTATTTTCAATTTCTCAAAATATTTTTTCTCAAAATTTAACAGATTGTAGTAATTGCAATTCAGTGATTTTGAAAGAAAAACAACTTACAGGTAAAAGTTTAGAAGAATTGGCTTTATTACGCAATGAAATATTCGCAAGAAAAGGCTATAATTTTTCTTCTGATCGATTGACAAGATATTTTGAAACTAAAAAATGGTATAAAAAAGTAGATTCAAATCAAATAATAAATTTTTCATAAATTGAATCAAAAAATATTGAATTAATAAAAAATTTAGAATCAAAAGAAAAATCAAAAAGAGATCGTGCGATTCGAGATTTAAAAGAATTAAAAAATGCATTAAATTCTAACAATCAAGCTTTACTTTCTAAATATCTTAAAAAGCTTGAAAACACCGAATATTTTCAAAATCAATTGTCTGATTTAAAAACAACATTAAATTACATAAATCTAGATGGTATTAATTGGAACAAAGATTCTGGATTATATTCAATCTCATTAGATGATGGTTTTGCAGTCTATAAATTTGCAATTCGATTTTTTTATGATACAGTTCAAATTGAATATGGTATGAATAGCCATTCTGAAATTTTTGGTGAATTCGATGATGGCTATTCTGATTATCAATCGGAAGATGAATATCAATCTTGGTATATTTTTAAACTAACAACAGAAGGAATTGTTTTTGAAACAGATCGTGTTGCTGGTTAAATTATTACAAATCTAAATAAGAGAAACGGATATTCTTTTCTAATTGTAATTCTAAATTAATTTCAATTCGCATGGCTCTTAATCCAGATATGTCTTGTAAATCTTCAATTTCAAAATCCTCAATTTTTCCAATAAAAAAGTTTTTTTGAATTAAAAAATTTAAATATCGTTGATATTCCTTTTTATCATTTTCATTTAGATAAACAATGGTCAAAAAGCGAGACCTAACAATTCGTTCTTCTTCATTTTTTTTATTTGCTTTATCTATTCGTTTTTTTATCATTTGAAAACGAACATCACTACTCGAAGCTACATCGAAACGTTTTTCGTCAAATCGAAAACGAATATTTATTGGATAATTATAAACTAAAATTAAAGATGTTAATTCAATTTCTAAATCAGCATTAATAGTATAATGATTTCGAACCATTTCGCACATCGTCTGAATTTGCCACAATCGCAAATTGTATAAATACAAATTATCATATATTAAATCTGGACTGATACTTGAACCTATATAAGCATTATGTTCAATGCCATCTGATTTGAAACGTTCAAAATAATGAGGAAAAACCTTTTGTATTTTTTGCTGAGAAACATCAATTACTTCAGCTAGATCTTTGTTAACTTTAATTATTGCAGCATCATATTTGCTTCTAAAAGGGCAATATTTGGTTAATGTAGAATCTAATTTTTTGGCATAAGATTGCACCAAAGGTTTCATCAATTCAAATTCATCGAATTTTTTTAATACAGGATGAATGTTTTGATTGATGTAATTTTGAATTTGAAATTCAGTATAGGTATTTAAATCATCGATGAATTCATTTTTGTATGAACTTAACTCCGTAAAACGTTGTTCAAACAATAAATTTGAACTCAATTTTCGAGCGTAATCAAACATATTAATCAATTCATTCAATTGGTTTTCGATATCGTTTTTAGTGGCTAGATTTCTTAAATAAGAAGAACCTTTGATATCGGTTTCTCCAAATAAGGGATAAACAAAATCAAATTCAATTTCTTTAAAAACATAATTCACATTATCATTCGAAAATCTGAAATAATTTTTTGCTTCGTCAAGAAATTTCCAATAAACACTAGGATGAATTGTTGTAAACTCACGTTGGATAATTGCTTCGAATTGATTTTTTATTTCACTGTCAATTCGTTCAACAGTGTCATTTATAAAAGGTAAAACAGCATTTATTTTTTTTGAATTAACCGAATGTAACGCATATTTTTTATCGCTTACTACTTCAATAAAACCTTGAAAAGAATCGACTTTATGGAGTTTAGCTAAAATAAAACTTTCAATGTTTTTACTCTTCAATAAAGTAGCGTACAAACTAAATTGAGGTTGAGCAATTAAATTATCAATATCCGAAATACAATAATATTCTGGAGCTTTGACCACTTCTTTAAAAAATTGAATACTTTGAAATTTCAATACTGGATTTTGATCTAATTCTGGATAATTAAAAAAACTGGTAATATTGATATTTCGATTCATTTCAAAAAAACTATCAATAGCATTGTTTAAAAAAACGATTCCAACTTTAAGATTCGGAATTCTGAAAATAGAACGAAATGAACGCTCAACAATATCCATGATACTATTTTCTGCTTCGGATTTTATCAGATTACTTTTTAAGTTAGAAATTGAATTTTCTATAGTAACATCAAAAAGCGTAACTATTCCAAAACCTTTTAAAATCCAACTGTGTTGTGGAAATTTTTCTTTCCAAATTGCTATATTGTCATAATTATCTTTTAACAATCTTATGTCATCATCACTAATTATAATTGCTTTTTCGGTAGGAATAATTTCTACAAAATCAGCGTTGTATGTTATTCGGTAATGTTTTAAAATTCCATCTTTGTCAGGAATATCATAAAAAAGTGGACGTGAAATATCAAAATTCTCACCGTAATATGCATTTAAAATCAAACAACAACTTAGTATATAAAAATCTTCAGTTGCAAAATCTCTAATATTAACTTCAAACGATTCGCCTGCATCATCTAAAATTTGTTGAAAACGTTTTGTGAAATTAAAATTATAATTATGAAAAGGTAAACTAACAGCTTTTATTTCGTTGTATGTCAAGGCAGTCGGAAACAAATCTGCAAGTAGATTATGAATCAATTCAGAATTGTCTTTTATAATTTTTTTGGAAGTTATACCAGAACTCAATTCAGGAATTTTTGCAATTTCTTCTAATAAAGATTTAGCATATTCAACTCTATATTTTGCACCTTTTTCATTTGCAATTTCTTGTAAAGCTTGAATAACTTTATGAAATGATATTACAGAATAATAAGGACTTTCTTCGAAATAATCAACGTTCATTCTTTCAATTTTGGATTTACTAAGATACATTTTTTTTAAAGAAATCAAGTGAACTAACAAAAACTAAGTCGAGTTTCAACAATATTGCTTAAAATTAAAATACATTAATCTTTAAGTTAAATAATCATTTAAAAGTGATTTAGAAGTATCTTTGTTAAACTTGCTAAAACGCACATTAAAAACATTTGATTAAAATTCTTAGCTTACAATGAAATCCTATAATCGAACTAATTTTTTTAAACATACATTTTGTATTTTTAATGAAGTTAATCCAAATGAATTACCAAAAACAAAACCTGATTATATTAGTAAATCTAATAGTTCATATTATTTTACGGAAGATGGTGTTTTTAGAAAATCTAATCATTGGGGTCGAGCTGCAAATTGCCGTTGGAAATTAGTTTCGTCGGATTATAAATCTCAAAATGAAATTGTAGCTTTTGCAAAATGGATTGATTTTTTTCCGAATAACGAAAATGAAAAATTATATTTTATTCGAATTAATTCAAATTTAACAGCAACTTTTCATCACAAATACGAAAACATATTTACAGATAAAGATGTTATACGAACTGCCAAAGATACTTCTAAACGAATGAAACTCATTAGTGAAATTCTAGAAACTAAAACTTGGTGTAAATATATCAAACATACTGATTTTGAAAAATTAAAAGAATTGATGTTAAACGAATTATTATTTACAAACAAATCAATTCAAGATATAAAAAGAGAATTAAATGGGAAGACGTAACGAAACCAATCGATTGGCTTTTAAAAAGAAAGTAGATAATAAAAAGGAAAAAGAAAAAAATTCGCAAGAAAAACGAAAAGAGAAATTAAAAGAAATCATTTCTAAATTCAATAACAAAAATAGTTAAGAAAACATTTTTTAGTTTCATTATTTTTTCGTCTATTTATTCTAGTACATTAAGATTAAAAAAAATGGTACTAAAATTGCAATGAAATAAATATACACCCTAAAATTTTTTATAATGGACGATAATTTTTCACCAAGAGTTAAGGAAGTCATAACTTTCAGTCGTGATGAAGCACTACGTTTAGGGCACGATTATATTGGTACAGAACATATAATGCTTGGCCTTCTACGTGAAGGACAAGGAGAGGCAATTGCTATTCTTCTAAATTTAGATATTGATTTAGCGTTTTTAAGAAATCGCTTTGAAGCATTGGTTCCAGAAAATCCAAACGCAGCTTTTAATGCTGAAAAGAAAAACATTCATTTAACTAAACAAGCAGAAAATGCCCTAAAAAGAGCATTTCTAGAAAAAAAATTATACAAAACAGAGGTAATCAACACTGGTCATATTTTAATGTCAATTTTAAGAAATTCCGATGATCCGACTACAATACTTCTAAATCGTTGTAAAATAGATTATGAAATTTGTAAAGAACAGTTCATTGCAATTTTATCAGACAACGAAAATGAAAATCAAAACGAAACAGAATTTCCTAAAAATGATGCTTTCGATAATGATGGTGACGAAGACAGACAAAATGACAGTTTCTCTAGTGCAAGTTCTCCAGCAAATAAATCAACTAAAAAATCAAACACACCTGTATTAGATAATTTTGGTCGAGATTTAACTGAAATGGCTGAGCAAGGAAAATTGGATCCAATTGTAGGTAGAGAAAAAGAAATTGAACGTGTTTCGCAAATTTTAAGTCGTAGAAAGAAAAACAATCCACTTTTAATAGGTGAACCTGGAGTAGGAAAATCTGCAATTGCAGAAGGTTTGGCATTGCGTATTGTTCAGAAAAAAGTATCGCGTATTTTATTTAACAAGCGTGTAATTACGTTGGATCTTGCGAGTTTAGTAGCAGGAACAAAATACCGTGGCCAATTTGAAGAACGCATGAAAGCCGTAATGAATGAGTTAGAAAAAAACACTGACATCATACTGTTTATAGATGAGATTCATACAATTGTAGGTGCTGGAGGAGCAACTGGTTCTTTAGATGCTTCAAACATGTTTAAACCAGCTTTAGCACGTGGTGAGATCCAATGTGTTGGCGCAACAACTTTAGATGAATTCCGTCAATATATCGAGAAAGATGGTGCACTTGAGCGTCGTTTTCAGAAAGTAATTGTTGAACCAACTTCTGTAGATGAAACCATTACAATTTTAAATAATATTAAAGCAAAATACGAAGACCATCATAATGTTATCTATTCTCCAGAGGCAATTGAAGCTTGTGTGAAATTGACAAATCGCTACATGACTGATCGTTTTCTTCCGGACAAAGCAATCGACGCACTTGACGAAGCTGGATCAAGAGTTCATATTACCAACATCGAAGTTCCTCAAGATATTCTTAATCTTGAAGCGGAACTAGAAAAAGTGCGCGATAGTAAATCTGCTGCAGTAAAACTTCAAAAATATGAAGAAGCTGCTAGCTTACGTGACGATGAAAAACGTGTTGAGAAAGATTTAGCAATTGCTCAAGAACGTTGGGAAGAAGAAGCTAGAAATAATAAAATTACAGTTACAGAAGACAATGTTGCAGATGTAGTTTCAATGATGACCGGAATTCCTGTTAACAAAGTTGCTCAAACTGAAACTAAAAAATTAGCAAACTTGCCAGATGCCATTCGCGGAAAAGTTATTGGTCAAGATGAAGCTGTTGCTAAAATTGCTAAATCAATTCAGAGAAATAGAGCTGGACTTAAAGATCCTAATAAACCAATTGGTTCGTTTATTTTCTTAGGTCAAACTGGAGTCGGTAAAACTCAATTAGCAAAAGTAATTGCTAAAGAAATTTTTGATTCTGAAGATGCTTTAATTCGTATTGACATGAGTGAATACATGGAAAAATTCGCCATTTCTAGATTAGTTGGTGCTCCTCCAGGTTATGTCGGATACGAAGAAGGTGGCCAATTGACAGAAAAAGTAAGAAGAAAACCTTATAGTGTTGTTTTGCTTGATGAAGTAGAAAAGGCACATCCGGATGTCTTTAATATGATGCTTCAGGTTTTGGATGACGGACATTTAACGGATAGTTTAGGACGTAAAGTTGATTTTAGAAACACAATCATCATCATGACTTCAAATGTTGGCGCACGACAATTAAAAGATTTTGGTCAAGGTGTTGGTTTCGGAACTAAAGCAAAACAAGAGCAAGTTGATGATAACACAAAATCAATTATAGAAAATGCACTAAAAAAAGCTTTTGCTCCTGAATTTTTAAATAGAATTGATGATGTTGTGGTATTCAATGCTCTTGAAAAAGAACATATTCATCAAATCATTAACATTGAAATTGCTAAGTTATATAAGCGTGTAAAAGATTTAGGCTATGAAGTTGAACTGACAGAAAAGGCTTTAGATTTTATTGCAGATAAAGGTTTTGATAAGCAATATGGTGCTCGACCTTTGAAAAGAGCTATTCAAAAATATGTAGAAGATTTACTTGCTGAAGAAATCATTACTAACAAAATTTCAGAAGGTGATCACATCATTATTGACAAAATAGAAAATGAAGAAGCTTTAAAAGCTACCGTTGCAAAACAAAAAAAAGAATCTACTAATTAGTAGATTCTTTTTTTGTTTACTATTTTTTTGTTAAATAGCTTACATATATATAAAATAATATTATTTTTAAAACTTCATAATATGTAAAAATTATCAACCATTAAAAATATTAGCTTATGATTAAAAACACAAAACAATTTGCAGTGCTCTTTTTAATCTTGTTTTCGTTAAGTTCGATGACTTGCGAAAGAGATGATGAATGGCGAGGTCCTTCTAATTACAGTGCATCAATAATGACTCGATCAGATTTCGAAAATTCAATAAAAATGACCGCTCCCCAAACAATGAAAAAAGCAGGTAAAATTTATCTTAAAGATAATTATATGTTTATTGGAGATGCGAATCGTGGTTTTCATATATACAATAATGTAAATCCAGAAAATCCCATTTTAATTGCTTTTATTGAAATTCCTGGTGTGACAGATATTGCAATTCGAGACGAAGTTTTTTATGCAAATCAGGCAGTAGATCTAATTGCTTTTAAGTTAAATATAGAGAATCAACAAGTACAACTTTTAAAACGAATTCCAAATACTTTTCCAGAACTAGTTTCGCCTGATGGTTATTTGCAAAATGTTGGTGAAGGTAAAATTGTAGTAGATTGGAACTAAAAAATAATAAAATGAAAAAAATAACTTTAACTTTAATGTGCATCTTTTTTGTTTTATTAACAATAAGTTGTTCTAGTGATAATTCAGGAAATCAAGAATCTGAAGGTTCATCTCAATCAGACGGAAAAGGTGGGTCTTTAGCGACTTTTGCATTAAAAGGTAATTATTTATATACCGTTGATTATCAAAAACTAAATGTATTTAATATTCAAAATAAGGAAAATCCGGTAAAAGTGAATCAAAAAGATGTAGGTTTTAATATCGAAACTTTATATTCTTTAGATAACTATCTGTTTATTGGTTCAAGAAATGGAATGTTTATTTATGATGTTACAAATCCTGAAAATCCAAATTTACTTTCAGAAGCACAACATTTTACAGCTTGTGATCCAGTTGTTGCCAATCAAACACACGCTTTTGTAACATTACATTCAAATACAAATTGTGGCAATAATTTAAACACGCTAATGGTTTATGATATTGCAGATCCAAGAAATCCAGAGTTAATTCATCAAAGAAATCTAACATTTCCAAGAGGTTTAGCATTGCATGACAATTATTTAATTGTCTGTGATGATGAACTGAAAATTTTTAACATCACAAATCCAGCCGAACCAATTCTTGCAAAATCTTTTAATACTAATTTTAAAGATGTAGTAGTTTATAATGATGTGTTATTTGCTTTTGGTGATAAATCGGTTTCTCAGTACAAATGGACAGGAAATGATTTTCTAACATTAGAGCAAATAAGTTCTTTTAGCTATTAAACAAAAAATGGACACTATCCTAAAAAGTGTGTGAGTTAATAATATTGGGGTTTGACTTTTAATTAAAGTTGAACCCTTTTTTCAAATATAGTTAAGAACTGATTGAGGATTAATCCTCAATTTTGGATTGGTATTGACCATTTTTTGGTAGCTTCTCTTAATGCAAAATATACGGATTTTAAAACAGCATCATCCGTAGGGAATGATAATTTATTTTTGGTATATTTTCTGATTTTACCGTTTAAATTTTCAATTAAATTTGTGGTGTATATAATTTTTCTAATTTCGATTGGGAAGTCAAAGAATACGGTTAATTCATCCCAAATCAAAGATTCATCGAATTCCAATTTAAAATAGAATCACATTAGATAATTATTTCTCCAAGATTGAATTGCATACGGATATTTTTGATTCCATTTTTCAGCAAAACATTCTAATTCTTGAGCTGCCATTTCTCGATTTGGAGCGTTGTAAATCAGTTTCATTTCTGAAATAAACTCCTTTTTATCTTTCCAAACCACATATCTTGCAGAATTTCTAATTTATTCATTTTTTTTTTAATTACGGAATTCATGATTGCTTCGCAGTTGATGAACTACTCAGATCTTTGTATTAACTTCGGGAAAAACATTAGTAATAGCTTGTGTTAATCCAATTAAATTATCAGTTATGTAACTAAAATATCTTCAACACCACGAACTTTTATATCTGTTAATACACCTTGCCAAAAGGTAGCAGATTCATTTTGACCAAGCCACATACCAAGAATTTCCTCGTGACCATCCAGATTCAAACCAACAGCTAAACAACTAGTTTTATTGATTACTTAACCACCTTGACGAACTTTAAATACGATTACTTCTATCCAAACAATACAACAAATCTGGTCTAATGGACGATTTTGCCGATCAAGAACTTGTCGGTTATAATTGAAATAGATTAAGTAGAAAGCTTATAATCATATAGTTCATAAAGTTCTTGTTCGATATCTGATATGCTTAATCCTTTAGCGTAAAGATAAATTACCATATTTTCGACTGAAACGCTTTAGAATGATGTTTAGGAACCACAATAGATTCAAAACTTCCGTTGCTATCACGAGGAACTGAAATTATAGTTTCGCCATGTTCACTTTTTAATCATTTAAAAGTCAACCATTACGCACATTGTTACTATCATTTTTTTCGTTTTTAGAGTAACCTAAATGCGCATCAAGTTCGCTATGTAACATCGCTTCGATTAAATCAGAATGTAATTCCTTTAATAATTTACTTAAATCTTCTTGAGTTTTTAAACCTTCTAAAAGTCCTTGGTCTTTGATAATTTTGCCTAGTAGTGTTTTCATAATAAACTGTGTTTAATAAATTAAAAAAAATGAGATGGAGTTGCAAACTCATCTCATTTTCTATTTACACAGTTTTTTGGATACTGCCCTAATCCAAAAGTTTAAATTCATAAACATTTCTACCATTATCTTTTTTCTTTTCTTTTTCGTCGGCAATAAATAAGGTGTTTTTATCTTTGAACGTTAAGGATTCTTTTTGTGAGTTATGATTATATGCTACAAATTTTAGATTATCTTGTTGAAAGGATCCTTCATTTTCAAACGGAATTAAAATTACATTCGTGTGTGTTGTTAATGCAATTTGTTTACTTTCAGGATGATAAGCTGCTCCAGTAATTGCCATACGATCATATGAATTTCCGCTATTTAATTCCGCTATTTTTTGAGCTTTAAAATTACCTGCTTTGTTTGGAATTTTATAAACATAAAAACTGCCATCAAAACCTTTCGATCTATTCTTAGTAAATAAATAAAAAGAAGAATCTATTTCAACAAAAGCTTCACAATCAAAAAACAATTCTTTTTTCTTTGGAGGAAATTCAGTTTGTTCAGGGTAAGCGAAATGTGTGATTTGTGAAGGTGTAATGGTTTTATTGTTTAGATCTGAAAAATTTAATTTATAAATTGCCAAATCTTGTCGTGAATTATCATTGTTTCCAAAATTACCAATATATAAATTTCCTTGGGTATCTATTGTAAAATCTTCCCAATCGGTATTAGTTACGTTATTGATGGAAATCGTTTTTGTCAATTTTCCATTTAAATCAAATGCGTAGATTTCATTTGCATTTCCTTTATCTTCTAGAGCATAAAGTAAATGGTCTGAAGGATGATAAACAAGACCTGAAATTTCATTGTTTTTCTTAGGAAAAGAAAACAAAACATTTAAATCTTGAGATTTAGTTTGACATGATAAAATTAAAAAGAATCCGATGACTGAATAATATCTAAACATATTTCTGATTTTTATTTATCAAAGTTAGAGAAAAGTATATAATTATATGTTAAGTATTTGACAATGTAACTTAGGTAACATTCAATATAATTTTAATATTGGATATTTGCTTCAAATTTATTGAAATATGGAAATAATATATCAGGCTTGGCCTTGGTACGTCGGTGGTCCGATTGTTGCTTTATTAATGATTTTACTTATTTTACTAGGTAAAAATTTTGGAGTTTCTTCAAATTTTAGAACCATGTGCGCTGCTTTAGGTGCCGGGAAAAATTGTGAGTTTTTTAATTTTAATTGGAAAGTACAACGATGGAATTTATTGATTTTAGTAGGGACAATGATTGGTGGTTTTATTGCTTCAAATTATCTTTCTAATAATCAAATTCCTGCTATTTCTTCGCAAACAATAGCTGAACTAAACGCACTTGGCTTTGAAAGTGCTGGAAAAGCATATTCCCCACCAGAATTTTTTAATGTAATGAATTTAAAAAACATCATTTTATTATTAATCGGTGGTTTGTTAGCTGGTTTTGGAACACGTTATGCTGGTGGATGTACTTCTGGTCATGCAATTTCAGGTTTGAGTGATTTACAATTACCTTCTTTAATTGCAGTAATTGGTTTTTTTGTTGGTGGGCTGATCATGTCATTTTTAATTTATCCTTTAATTTTTTAAACTATGAGAAATATAATATATATCACAATAGGAATTATTTTTGGAATTACAATGTACAAAGCTGAGGCAGCTTCTTGGTTCCGAATTTATGAAATGTTTCATTTTCAATCTTTACATATGTATGGATTCATCGGAAGTGCTTTAGTAATTGGAGTTATTGGAACACAATGGATGAAACTTTCAGAAAAGAAAGATGTTGATGGGAATAAAATTACAATTGTACCAAAAGAAAAATCTATAGTGCGTTATTTGTTTGGTGGAATTTTCTTTGGATTGGGATGGGCTTTAATCGGCGCATGTCCTGGACCAATGTTTGTTCTAGTTGGAACTGGTTTATGGTCTATGATGTTTGTAATTGTAGGTGCTATTTTAGGAACATTTTTATATGGTATATTGAGAAATAAGCTTCCTCATTAAAAACTAGGTATGAATGTTTTAAATTAGGATTATATAAATTTTTTTTATACTTATAAAGTCTTAAATAACCTACAACGCCATCTAATTAGATGGCGTTGTGGATTTTTATCTTTTTAAAGTAAAATGTCCTCTCAAATTTTTTCCATTTTGTCTAGTAACTACAAACCAGTAATCGTTTGAAGGTAAAGGTTTTCCGTTTAAGTTTCCATCCCAAGAATCTATATTTTTCATTGTTTTTAATAATTTTCCATTTCTATCAAAAATTGAAATTTCTAAATTTGGTTCAAAATTTCCAAACTCAATTTTCCAAGTGTCATTTTTACCATCATTGTTAGGAGTAAAAAATTTAGGATAATTAAGTAAATAAAAATCTTCTTGTGAAAATCCACATCCATCTAAGTCTTTTACAATAGCAGTGTATTCTCCACTTTTTAATCCTTTAAAAGTATTATTTTTTTGGTAATTAATATCATCAATAGAATATTCAAAATTTCCATAATTATACATTTCAATTGTAATTTCATTTTCAGAATCTGTCCAATCTTGTGTACGTATGTTTTTAATTACAGGAGTAATTGAATGTTTAACTGAAAAATATTTTGTTTGAGTACATGACGTGTTTTCGTAATTTTTTGTTACAGTTACAAAATATTCTCCTTCTTCGGAGATATTTATTATTCGAGTTGTTTCGCCTGTTGACCAATCATAACTATCAAATTCAGCACCGGCATCAATTGAGATTTGTTCGTTTTTACAAATTGAATAACTATTTTTTATATCTAAATTTGGTATTGAGATTAGAGTTAAATTTAATTTTACAACCTGAAAACAATTATTATCAGATTGAATTCTGACAAAAATAGTAGAGTTTGCATTTGTTAAAGTGAAATTTGTAAAGTTTAATATTGCATCTGCATTTATTTGATTATTTGCTCCAGTTAAAGTACTATAATATTCGAAACTGTAATCGTTGTAATTATCAATTAAATACAAAGTATAATCAGTTAAATCAATATTTTCAAAATAATTATTATCAGTATCACAAATAACATCTGAATAATCGTTTGCATTTAATGTATTAATAAATGATATATTAACAGCTAATCGATTTGAACTTTCGCAGTTATTAATAGTTTGAGATGCATAGTAAGTTGTATTATTTACTAAAATTGTATTATTTGGTAAAAGTATCCCATTTTCATTATACCATTTTATATTTGAACCTTCTACAGCAATATTGTTTAATGTTTGATTTTGGTTTTGACAAAATGTTTGATTTTCAGGTCCGTTTGGTTTCTCAATATTTTGAATATTTACTAAAATTGGAATTCTTAAACTTTCACAATTGTTCAAAGTTTGCGATGCATAATAAGTTTGTCCATTGATTAAGTTAGTATTACTTGGAATTAAATTTCCATTTATCAAAGAATCATACCATTTTATATTTTGTCCTTCAATAGAGATTGAATTTATTTTTGGATTATTATCTAAACAGAAAATCTGTGGTGATATTGCTATCGGAGGATCATTTGTAACAATTGACACATGTACTAGTTTTCTTTCACTTTCACAATTACCAAAAGTTTGAGATACATAATAATCAGTATTGTTTTGTAATGATATATTGTTATTTAAAGAAACAGTATCGTTTGGGTTTGAATACCATTTAAGATTTTCTCCTATAGCTTCTAAATTTGCAATCACAGGATTCAAACTTGAACAAAAAATTTGATTTGTGTTAACTAATGGTGCTATTATATCCGAAATACTTACAGTTACAGCCAATCTATTACTTTCAACGCAAGTTCCAACCTGACTTGAAGCAAAATAAGTTTGCCCGTTTTGTAGTGGTGTGTTTGTATTTAATGGTGTTGATGAATTGATTGAATCATACCATTTAATAGAGTCATAATTCGGAGTTAAATCTTGTACTGTTGCTTGTTGAGTATTACAAAAAGTTTGAATACTATCTCCATTCGGTGCATTTGAATTACAGGATTTTATTTTTAATAGAAAACCATCTTCTACAATGGTTACAATATTAACAGAATATAAAGTAGCATTTTCAGTTGGTGAAGGATTAAAATCGCATGTTCTTAAAAATTCACCTGTAATAAATAAATTTTCATTCACTACTTCAACTTTTTTTATGTTTGAAACCATACAAATATTATAAGGACTTTGTAGAGGTACTTCTTGTCCAAATTGAAATGCATTTACAAAGTTTCGATTCATATCTAATTTCAAACTAAACATATTTGAATCACCAAGCAAAGAAAAAATAAAAGTATTATTTGGTGAAGGATCTAAATCTATTGTATTTGTGAATTTACCAGCTAAATAATAGTTTCCATCAGAATCTGATGTAACTGCATCAAACTGAATATTATCATTTCCTTCTTTTTGAAACTTTTTAACATCTAATAAAGATCCATCTAAATTCAAAAATATAAGATATTCAAAATCACCACTTATTTCATAAGAATTTTCAGAAGGATCAACATCAATTGTTGTATAATGATCTTTTTTTCCTAATATTACAATTCCATTTTGATTAACATGAAAGTTATTATAATATTGATTATTAAAAATCTTTTCCCAAATTGTAGCTCCATCATTCGTATCGATATTAATTAAATGATAGTTATTAGAATTATCTATACATAGGTTGATATTTCCATCTGGACGTAAAGCTAATTTATTTTTTATACCAAAATTTATGTTTATTTGTTTTGACCAAATAAGATTTCCGTCATTGTTTATTTTAAATACAAAATTACCAATACCGTTGTTGTTATTTAAATTAAAATTTGGATTATTATTTATATTGACATTTCCAATGAAATATCCTGTTACATAAATGTTATTCTCATTATCAAGTTCGATATCAAACGGAGTAATACTGTTTGAATACCCATAAAATTGAGGAATTGAAATGGTTGATAAAATATTTCCGCTTGGTGAAATTTTGAATATTTTAATAAAATTTTCAATGATATTAAGATTAGTATTTAGTTCGCTTATTGATAAAATCGCATATATATTGCTATCCGTACCAATTTTTACTTTTAAAGCGTGATCACCTGTCTTTAAATTACCAAAGGTATGTCCCCAAATAAAGTTTCCAGCAGCATCTAATTTAAAAAGGTAGGTACCACTAAAGTTTTGTATGTTTGAGTTATCGATAATTAATTCACCATCTGGAGTTGGATCTAAATCAAAATATGATGATCTAGTATCTCCAATAGTGTAACTGTTTTGATTTGTATCTACAGCTATATCAATAACTTCTTCTTTGTATTCATGACTGATACCTTTTATTTGTCTTACCCATTGAAAATCTTGAGCATTTAATTGATATTGAATCAGAAAAAGTAAAAATAAAAGTAAATATTTGTTTCTCATTTTTTTCTTGGTTGATTTAAAAAAATATAATTTTAAACAAAAGTTTTATAAATATAATAAAGCCATCTAATTAGATGGCGTTATGTTTTGTTATCTTTTATAACCTTCAGTAGGTATTTGGACGACATATGTTTTTCCCGGTGTAACTGTAAGAGAAGTATCTCGCATCCAAGGATTATGTAATTTTAAAATTTTATAATTTATCCCTTGATCGAGAGCATATTTTGCTAAATCGGGAATATTTTCTGAAACCGGTAAATTCTTTGTCTTTATTGGGTCATATAAAACATCGTTAGGAAGTTGAAAACCATATTTTCCAGAGTTTTCCATAATTTCTTTAAGTGCTAGAATTCTAAAAACATATCTCGATGTTTCATCTGTCAAAAATAAATCATAATAATCTGTAACACCTTGAGCGTCTATAGATTTTTGAATGCCGCCCATTCCACGATTATATGAAGCTGCTACTAACGTCCAATTTCCAAACTTATTGTAAGCCTTTTTTAAATATTGACACGCTGCTTCTGTAGCTTTAACCACGTCATATCTTTCGTCAATTGAATTAGAAACTTCTAAATTATACTCTTTAGCAGTTTCGGGCATAAATTGCCAAAAACCTTTCGCACCAGCTGATGATGTAGCATTTGTTAAACCACTTTCTATGACAGCTAAATATTTAAAATCATCTGGAATTCCGTGTTTTTTTAAAATAGGTTCAATCTCAGGAAAATATCTGTTAGCTCTCTTTATTATTAAGGTTGTTCCAGAATGTAAATTGATATTGACCGTCATCTCACGATCAAGTCTTTCCTTTACATCAATGATTTTCATAGGAACTTTTTCTCCGCAAAAATTGATATTATTAGGTAAATACACATGATTTTTTACATCTACACTTGTGTAATTTGTTCCTTCTCCTGTAAATTGAGAAAATAAGATACCAGTTGCAATAATACCTGTTACAGTTAGTGATTTTTTAATCCAATTCTTTTTCATAATTTTCATTCAGTATTAAATCGGGAAGATGTTTATTCAGCCATTTTGATTGTAATAATATCAATACATGCGTAGCTTTTGGTAAGAAAATAGCATTTTTAATATATTTTTTAGGAAAAATATGATCTTCTGTACCATGAATATGAACAATGTTTTTGATAGGATTTTGGTTTTCCCACAATAAAACATTTTTAATTCCCCAGTCTAAATAGTTTTTAGAACGAACAGTCAAATATTTTTCATACATTTTAATTCGTTCCTTAATTTTTTTTGAAGATACTATTTTTTTTGTAATATTTTGAAAAAAATCAACAAATCGAGTTGGAAAAAAATGATACAATTTCATCTTCTTTGCAAGCCTAAAATTATCAGGAAATTCAGCAGGATCCTTTACGCTCGAAATAATGATTACTTTTTTGACGCTTATTTGTTTAGCAATTTCTTGAACAATAATTCCTCCAAATGATACACCTATTAAAACGGGATTTTGATGTTTAATCTCTTTTATGATTCTTTTTGTATAATCTTTTAGCGTTTCTTTTTCATTTGGTTCTTTCCAATCCAAGTAAAAACATTCAAATTGATTAGAATCGAGTCTTATTTTTTCAAATATTAAAGGATTTGCGGCCAAACCAGGCATGAAATATACTGGTATTTTGTTCATTTCTTTGTCAAATTACAATTTTAATTTGTATTATATAAAAATAATTGCTTTATTTGTGGATATAAAATAAAAAGTGATATTTTTTTTTATTATCTATATTTAAAATATAAAATTAAGCTAATTATTTATAAACATGTGTTTTCCTAACCAAAAAATACAATATTAATTTTTTAAAAACATTTATTGAAATTATGGAATTTAAAAATAATGAATTATTAAGACAATTCGAGGCACGTTGTGGTGAAAATTTTATTGTAATTGAGTATTCTATACAAGAACGAAAATTATTTTTAACCAAATTACATGAAAATGGATGTGAAGATGAAGAAAAAATATCAAAATTTATAAGCTTAATATTAGATGGAGCAGAAGAACGTAAATTGCGTATCGTTCCTGTAAATTCTAAAATAGTGACATTTTTTAAGAAAAATCCTAGCTATAAAGAATTATTAGCTACTGGTATAAAAATCTAGATTAACCAAAACCAAACAACCAAAACGAAAAACGTGTCTAAATAATTAGACACGTTTTTTATTTATATATTTTTAATTATGAAAAAACAGGTTCATTGATAAAATCAAAACGAACTATGCCATCTTCATCAATTTTTGTTAATTGAATTTCGTGAAGTGTATTTACCAATTCAGGATTCCAAGGTGTTTTTACTTTAACGTAATTTTCTGTAAACCCGTGAATGTAACCTTCTTTGTTTTCACTTTCAAATAAAACCGTATGTTTGGTATTTAATTGACTTTCATAGAAATGTCTGCGTTTTTTTACAGATAAACCACGTAACATTTTACTTCTTTTACTTCTAACATTCATCGGAACGACGCCATCAAATTCAACAGCTTCCGTATTGTCTCTCTCTGAATACGTAAAAACATGAAGATAAGAAATGTCTAAATCATTTAAGAAATTATAAGTTTCTAAGAACAATTCTTCAGTTTCACCAGGAAAACCAACAATTACATCAACTCCGATACAAGCATCTGGCATAACTTCACGAATTTTTGAAACGCGATCTTGATATAATTCTCTCATATATCTACGTTTCATTTTCTTTAAAATTTCGTTACTTCCAGATTGTAGTGGAATATGAAAATGAGGAACGAAAGTTTTACTTGTTGAAACAAAATCAATGGTTTCGTTTTTAAGTAAGTTTGGTTCAATAGATGAAATTCGTAAACGCTCAATTCCATCTACGGTATCTAAAGCCTGAACCAACTCTAAAAAAGTATGTTCGTGTTTTTTATTTCCGAATTCACCTTTACCGTAATCACCAATATTAACTCCTGTTAAAACAATTTCTTTAATTCCTTTAGCAGAAATTTCAGCAGCATTTTGCATCACGTTTTCCATCGTATCCGAACGAGAAATACCACGAGCTAACGGAATCGTACAATAGGTACATTTATAATCGCAACCATCTTGAACCTTTAAGAAAGCACGTGTTCGATCTCCAATCGAATAACTTCCTACATAAAAATCCGCTTCTTCGATTTCGCATGAATGAACTTCGCCCATGTCATTCTTTGAAAGGTCATTTATGTAGTCGGTAATTTTAAATTTTTCAGTTGCTCCTAAAACCAAATCAACTCCGTCAACAGCAGCAAGCTCGTCTGGTTTTAATTGTGCATAACATCCAACAGCAGCAACAAAAGCTTTGTCATTTATTTTTAATGCTTTTTTTACGATCTGTTTAAACTGTTTGTCAGCGTTATCAGTTACCGAACAGGTATTGATGACATAAATATCTGCAACTTCTTCAAAATCGACACGATCAAAACCTTCATCATTAAAATTTCTTGCAATCGTAGAAGTTTCTGAGAAATTCAGTTTACAACCTAAGGTATAAAAAGCTACTTTTTTTCTATTTTCCATATGAATTACCTACTTATTAGTAGTAATTTTGAATTATATTTACTTTGTCCTTTTTAATCACAAAAGGAATTTACAAATTTACATACAAAAATCGGTTTCATGAAATCATTATTTTATTATATATCAACAGTTTGTATCATTTTTTTATTGAATTCGTGTTCAAAAAAGCAAACTTCGAATCAAGAGCTTACTGTTTTTAGATATAATGAAAGTGCAAATATCCAAACTTTAGATCCTGCTTTTTCTAGAAATCAAGCAATAATTTGGCCGTGCAACCAGCTTTTTAATAGCTTGGTTTTGTTAGATAATGAGTTAAATGTAAAACCTGATTTAGCTAAAAGTTGGCAAATTTCTGAGGATGGAAAAACATATCAATTTGTTTTACGTAACGATGTTTATTTTCATAAGCACATCAATTTTGGAAAAGACAGTACGCGACTTGTTGTAGCTCAAGATTTTGAATATAGTTTTAAACGTTTAATTAATGAAGAATTAGCTTCCCCTGGAGCTTGGATTTTTCAGTATGTTGATGATTTTAAAGCTGTAAACGATTCTGTTTTAGAGATTCATTTGCAAAAACCTTTTCCTGCATTTTTGGGATTACTTTCAATGAAGTACGCGTCGGTTGTACCGAAAGAAATTATTGAAGATACAAATATCGAATTTAGAACCAATCCAATCGGAACAGGTCCTTTTCAATTCAAAATTTGGGAAGAAAATATCAAATTGGTTCTGAGAAAAAATCCATTGTATTTCGAAAAAGATGAAAACGGAATTCAATTACCTTATTTAGATGCTGTTGCGATTAGTTTTTTACCAGATAAGCAAAGTGCTTTTTTACAGTTTATACAAGGAAATTTAGATTTTATAAACGGTTTGGACCCTTCATATAAAGACGATTTATTAAATTCAAAAGGTGAGCTTCAAACTAAATATGATAATCAGATTACTTTATTAACAGGTCCATATTTAAATTCAGAATATTTAGGTTTTCGAATGGATGGAACTGATGAAGTAGTTAAAGACAAACGCATTCGTCAAGCTTTGAATATTGGATTCGACCGTCATAAATTATTAGTTTATTTGCGAAATGGAATGGGTTCATCTAAAGTTAAAGGAATTATTCCTGAAGGTTTGGCAGGTTATAATGATGCAAATTTAATTACCTATGATATTGAAAAAGCAAAACAGCTAGTTACGGATTACATAAAAGATAAAAAAACAAAGCCAAAAGTAATGCTTACAACCAATAGTACTTACGTTGATATTTCGGAATATTTACAACGCGAATGGCAAAAAATTGGAATTGATGTCCAAGTTGATGTTTCACCGCCATCAACATTACGACAAAGTATGGCAACCGGTAAAGTTCCGTTTTTTAGAGGAAGTTGGATTGCAGATTATCCTGATGCTGAGAATTATTTATCATTATTTTCAAGTACTAATTTTGCTCCAAACGGACCTAATTATACGCATTTTAAAAATGATGATTTTGATAAATTGTACAAAGAATCTTTTACACAAACTGATATAGAAAAGAGAAAATTAATCTACGAGAAAATGGATAAAATTATTCAAGATGAAGTTCCTGTAATTGTTTTGTTTTATGATAAAGTTATTCGATTTACACACAAAAACATCTCAGGATTTTCAACTCATCCCATGAATTTATTGACGTTAAAAGAAGTAAAAAAGAAAAATAGTAATTAATCAAATGATTTTATATTTGTATAATCTATAAAACTTGTTTTTTGACTAATAATTTGAAGTAATGAATAATTTGACAATCGTTATTATAGATGACGAAAAAAAACTACGAGAACTTTTAAAAACGTATATCGATAAAATTTTTCCAAATCATAAGCACGAAATTATATTATGTAATTCGGTTTCGAGTGGAGTAGAAGCAATCGAAAATTATCTTCCGGATTTGGTTTTTCTTGATATTGAAATGCCAGAAGAAAATGGTTTTGAATTATTTAAAAAAGTAAATAAAGAAACTTTTGAAGTTGTTTTTACAACTGCATACGCCCAATATATGGAACAATCTATTAATGAAATTGGTTGTTTTGGTTATCTTTTAAAACCTTTTGATAAAGAAAAATTAAAAACCATCTTTGAACGTTTTGATTTAAAAGCTACGGATAAAAAATATTTTAAATTCATTAACACCTCTAAAAACAAACGAATGTTAGTACATTTAGACGATATTTTATATTGCAAAGCAGATAATAATTATTCGACTCTTTATTTAAAAGATAATCAATATTTGTTGTCTAAAACATTGCGTGATATCGAAAATAGATTGCCAACTGAAATTTTTAGTCGGGTACACCGTTCATTTATTGTCAATATGTTACATGTCGATTTCTTTGATAAAGATAAAAATGGATTAGTTTTAAAACACGAAATATTTGAAAATGAAGGTTTTATTCCTGTTTCGGCTTCTCATAAAGAAAAAATAGACAAAATGTTTTTATGAAAATAAAAGTTATTATTTTTTTTGTGTTTTTATCCCAATTGATTTTTGGGCAACATGTCGATACAAAAGTAATAACGGCAAATAATGGTTTGTTTTCTAATAACGTTCAGAAAACTTATATAGATTCATCAGGTAACCTTTGGATTGGTTCTCGGGCTGGTTTATCAAAGAAAAACATGAATTCTTTTGAAATTGTTCCTGAAGCTACAAAGTACAAGTTCAACAATATTTTTGATATTATTGAAGACCAAAATAAAAACATGTGGATTGCTGGCTATGGTCAAGGTTTATTATTTTTGAACCATAACGGAAGTAAACTTATTAATACAAACACAGGTTTGGTCGATAATTTTACTCGGTTTTTGTACGAATTTAAAGATGCTATTTATGTTGGAACTTCAAACGGAATTTCAATTATTTCTAAAAAAGATTTTTCTGTAAAAAATCCTAGTTTTCAATCAAATTCCAATCATAAATTTAGTATTACAAGTATTTTTAGTATAAATGATAAAATTTATGCATCGACCATAAATGATGGAATTTACTTAATTGAACCCGATAAATTAACTCTGGTTAGTGATATTAAAAAAGTTTTTTCAACCTTTGTTTTTGAAGATTTATTGTATTTAGGCCTTGAATCAAAATTAATTGTAGTTAATCCAAATACCTTTCAGATTTTAAAAGAATATCCAGTTCCGAGCATTTGGGAATTTATTGTAAATAAAAATCAATTGTATTTTATTTCATCTGGAATTTATGATGGTGATGGTGGTTTTTATCGATTAGAAAATGATAAAATTGTAAATCGAATTCCTGCTTTAAAAATTCCCTTTTTAGATTTAAAAACTTTAAGCCATGATAAAAAAAATGAGCTTTTGTATATCGGAACTCAAAATAACGGTTTAATCCAAATTAATTTAAATTCACCCGTTTTTCATCAAAATGAATTTGAAAATATCTATTCATTATGTTTTCACGATAAAAATGAATTTATATTCAATGAAAACGGATTAAATATTGTTTCTGATGACAAATTAGTTAAACAAATTTCATTAAATAAATTTAAAACTTTTCAATCCAAAAACGATAAAAAATTTAGAAAAGAAACCATAATTCAAAATCACTTTTATCCTATTGATTATAACATTTCGAGCGATAAAATCATTTTTTATCATTCAGAAATTTATAACGATTTTATTTGGGTTGCTTCAAATGTTGGAATTTATAAAATATCTTTAACTGGAGAAATTTTAGGATATTATCCGATTCATGTTTTTCATTTTACTTTTTTCAAAAACAAATTGATAACTGTTGTTCCGTATGGCGGAATTCGAATTTTTGATTCGATTGAAAATATGAATTATCAGTATTTTCATGATTGGAAAAATAGTAACGTTCCTGCAGAAATTGTTAGTATTGCCAAAACAGAAAATGCTGTTTATTTTGCTTCGGCTTTAAGCGGATTATATGAATATAAATCTGGAACTTTTAAATCACTTTTAAATGCAAAAGAGTTTTTAGAACCTAAATTAAAAGCCATAACTATTGGTTCAAACGGAAATTTAATTGTAGTTACAGATTTTAATGATGTTTATGAATTTGAAATCAAAACAAACAAATTAAAAAAAGTCAAACATATTTCGCACAAAAAAATTAAAGGAAGTACTACATCTTTTGTTGAAGAAATTGATGGTGTGTTGTATGTTGGAACAAATTTAGGAATAAATGTTTTTGATAAAGGACGTTATTTTTTTATTGATAAAACACAAGGATTTACAAATTATAACAGTCGTAAAGCTGTTGTTAATGGTAATAAAATTTACGTTTTAACTACGAATGGTTGTTTTGTTTTAGATAATTCGTACTTTAAAAAATCAGACAAATCAAATAATTTGGCTACAATTACATCAATTTATATTAATAACAAAAAATTGTTGCCGTCTGAATTAAGTCAAATCCAAAACGGATTGTCTTTAAGTAATACGCAAAATAACATCACCTTAATTTTTACCGTAAATGGCGAAAAATATCCTGATAAATTAAATTTCAAATATCGATTAAAATCCAATGAACCTTGGATTGATTTGGTAAATGAAAATCAAATAAATTTAAGTTATTTAAATCGTGGTGAGTATAATGTAGAATTACAAATTTTTAATGAAAATACAGGAAATACTTCGATTCAAAGTTTAGTTAAATTCACAATAAATCCGCCATTTTATTTAAATTGGTATTACATCATCATTTTTTCTTTGGTAATTATTATCATTACCATTTTGTTAGTTAAATTACGAATTCGAATCATTAAAAATAATCAGGAAAAAGAAACAGCATTAATTGCATTAAAAACAGAAAAAGAAAAGAAAGAACTTTTGTTTGATAAACAATTGGCAGAAGTTAAACTTCAAGCATTAAAAAGTCAGATGAATTCGCACTTTTTGTTTAACGTTTTGAGTTCCATTCAATATTATATAATCAGTAACGATATGGATAATGCATTGTATTTTTTAGAACGTTTTTCTAGTTTAATTCGAACAACTTTGGATTTTTCTGACCGTAAAACCGTTACTTTAAAACAAGAAATCGATTATTTAGCTCAATATATCGAAATTGAAAATATTCGTGTTGAAAATGAAATTAAATTTATTCTGGATATAGATTCTGAAATCAATCTTAACTTGATTCAGATTGAACCTTTGTTATTGCAACCTTTTATAGAAAATTCAATTGTGCATGCGTTTCCTCCAAATGTTGTCCAACCTAAAATTTTCATCAGAATGGTTAAAATTGAAAATCAAATTAAAATAACCATTGAAGATAACGGTGTTGGTTATAAAGAAAAAAAGAATCAAATACATACTTCAAAAGGAATTTCGATTGTTAAACGTAGGCTTGACCTGACAAAAATGAATTTAAATGAACAAATATCTATATCAAGTTCAGAAAACGGAACAATTGTAATTTTGTTTATTAACTTGTAGAAAATTCATTCACTCAAAAAAAAGGGGCATTCACCAATTTAGTTGTGATTTTTTAATTTGAATTTTTACTTTTGTACTACCAAAGAAAACACTTAGTGAAATAATAAAAATCTCTACACCAAGTTTTTTTTAAAATGATTTTTGCATTTGATAAAATATTTGTTGTTTGTATTGGTGGCGAGACAACTTTAATTTAATTATTAAGTTAATATCATTATAAAAGCTTGTTAGATTTTCTGCCAAGCTTTTTTATTTCTTATTTAACACTTTTAAAAAATTCATCAATTACTTTCCTTATATTTGTTCTATAAGCTGAAATGTTTTGCAAGAAAGACTCAAAAAAATCATAAAAACAATATTAAAATGTTTTTTTATATTTCTGATGTTAATCGTCGGATTAATTCTCAGTTTACAAATTCCTGCAGTTCAGAATTTTGTTAAAGACAAAGCAATCAATTATTTAGAAGGTAAACTTGATACCGAAGTTTCTCTAGAAAAAATTTATGTTGATTTTCCCAACGATATTGTTCTTCAAAATTTCTATCTAAAAGGTAAAGATGTTGACACACTTTTGTTTGTCAATCAATTAAATGTTGGAATTTATTTACCTGATTTAATAAAATCGCAAGCAAACATTTCGAGCATTAATTTAGATGGTGTAAATGCAACTATTAATCGTGATGCAGAGGGAAAATTTAATTTTGATTTTATTTTAGATGCTTTTGCAACAGAAAATGATGAAGATAAAGATTCAAAACCATTTATCATTTCATTAAATAAAATTGATTTAAAAAACATTGATGTAAATTTCAATGACGATATTTCTAAAAATTTCTTTAAAATTCGATTAAATCATTTTCAAACAAAAGTCGAAACATTTGATTTAATTGAAAATAATTATGCAATTAATTCAATTTTAATTGACGGATTTAAATTTAAATTGGACCAAAAAGTAGTTGATAAAATTGTAGCTACTAGCGAAGTTCAAGCTGATTCTGTTTCAGACTCAAAACCATTAAAAATTCAATTAGGTAATATTCAACTTAAAAATTTCGATGTTTCATATTTAGACGAAAATTCTAAAATGAATGCACATGTTATTTTTGAAGATTTAAATACCAATATCAAAAAAATTGATTTAATTAAAAACGCATTTGAAGTTGATAAAGTAAATTTATCTAATGCAACTATTGATTTTTCAATGTTTAGCCAACCAAAAACAACTGTTGTAAATGAGGTTAAAAAGACTGATTCAAGTGATTTGAGTTTTATGTTAAATCAATTAAAATTGAATAATGTAGCTGTAAATTATAACGAAAATTCAGTTAAAGAAACAAATCAAGGTGTTGATTTTAATCATTTGAAATTCAGTAAAATAGATTTTGAATTAAGTGATTTTGTTTTTAATAATTCAGCGATTTATGGCAAAATTGATAAAGTTTTTTTACATGAAAAAAGCGGTTTTCAAGTCAACGAATTTTCTACAGAATTTAAATATGCTGAGAAAACTGCTTATTTAAAAGAAATGATTTTAAAAACACCGAAATCGATTATTCGAGATGAAGTTGTTTTAGAATACAATTCTCAAGATGATTTAACTCAAAACATCGAAAATGTAAAAATTTATGCAAATCTTCCAAATGCTAAAATTGCTTTTTCTGATATTTTGCTTTTAGTTCCTACGTTAAAAAACACACCGCCGTTCAACGAATACGCGAACGCAATTTTAAATGTTGATTCTAAATTAAACGGAAAAGTAAACGATTTACAGATTCAAAAACTCTTGGTTTCTGGTTTAGGAAATGTAAAAGTTAACGCAAGCGGTAATATTAAAAATGCGATGGAACTTTCGAATTTATGGGTTGATTTGCGTTTGAATGAATTTGTTATTTCAGCTTCAGATTTAAATAAATTAGTGCCAAAAGGAACAATTCCAAATACGATTCAATTACCAAATCAGCTAGATTTAAAAGGAAATGCAAAAGGAAGTTTAAATAACTTTCTGGCAGATTTAAAATTACATTCTACTTTCGGAAATATTGACTTAAAAGCTGTTTTAAATCAACAGAAAAAGAATGCCGAAACTTATGTTTTAGATGCTAAAGTTTCTGATTTTAATGTCGGGAAATTAATTAAAAACGATTTACTAGGTAAAATTTCTGCAACGATGAAATTATCTGGTAAAAGTTTTGATTTAGAAAAAGCCGATGCAGTTATTGCTGCACATGTTTCTTCGGCTAAATTTAATTCATATACGTACAAAGATTTTAAATTAAACGGAAAAATTGAACAAGGTGCTTTTGATGTTTCAACAACAATGAATGATGAAAACATTATTTTTGATATTAGCGCAATTGGACATTATTCAGAAAAAGCTCCAAGTTTAAATTTAAAAGGTGATGTAACTAAAATCGATTTATACAGAACAGGTTTCTTTGATGAAACTTTTGCATTAGCTGGTAAAATTTCTGCTGATTTTTCGAATCTAAATCCTAACGAATTAAACGGGAATTTAAGCTTACACGATTTTGCTTTAGCATATAAAACAGGGCTTTATCCTTTAACAAATGTTACTTTGGATGCGATTTCGAATGATGAAAAAAATCAAATTCAATTTCAATCGCAAGTTTTCAATATCGACCTTACCGGAAAATATAAACTGACTGAACTTGCCACGCATTTACAACGAAATGTCAATTCGTATTTTAATTTAAATCTTCCCGAAGAAGTTCTAAAACAAGAATTGACTCCTGCTTATTTTGATGCTACAATTTTAGTTAAAAATGACGATATTTTATCTAAATTTTTACCTGATTTAGAACGTTTTAAAGATATTGAATTAACAGGAAGCTTTAATTCAGAACAAAATAAAATATCGATTCAAAGTAAAATATCTGAATTGATATATGGCGAAAATGTTATTTCTGGAATCGATGTGAATATCGAAAATCAAGACGACTTTTTAGATTATAATTTTTCTATTTCTGGATTAGAAAATAATAATTTTCATTTACAAAACACCAGTTTAACTGGACAAATTAAGGACAATAAAATTGGTTATGATTTACGAGTTCGTGATTTAGAAAATGTTATTCAATATGAAATTAGTGGAAATGTAAGTTCGTTAAATGATGTCATACAGGTTGCTCTAAATGATAATGGATTGAAACTTAATTATGTTGATTGGAACGTGAATCCGGCTAATTATTTTCAAATTTCAGACAAAGGAATTTTAGCTCATGATTTTGAAATTTCTCACGACGGAAGTTTAATTCACATTGATTCAGAAGAAGATATTCCAAACGCGCCGTTAAACATCGATATCAAAGATTTTACTATCGAAACGGTTACCGAAATGATTAAGAAAGATACACTTTTGGCTAGCGGAATCATAAACGGAAAAGCGCAAATCAATGATTTAAAAAATAAAATGACTTTTACTTCTGATTTAAATGTTCAAAAATTAAACGTTTTAGGAAGTAATGTCGGAAATTTAAAAGTTAATGTTGATAACGAATCTGACAGTCGTTTAAGTGCTAATATTGCTTTAAGTGGTTACGATAACGATGTGCAAGCTCTTGGATTTTATGATATAAGCGAAGAAAAATTTGACTTAGAAGTAGATGTGAACCAACTTCAAATGCGAAGTTTACAAGCTTTCTCTCAACAAATGATTTCTGATGCAAAAGGATTTATTTCGGGTCAATTAAATATAACCGGAAACACCGAAAAGCCTTCAATTTTAGGCGATATTAAATTTAATGATACCAGCTTGCATATCAATAGTTTAAATGCAACTTTCAAAAAAATTGACGATAAAATTACATTTACAAACGATGGAATTTCGTTTAATAATTTCAGCATTAGCGACACAGATGATAATGTTTTGACTTTGAACGGAAATGTTCTCACAAAAACATATCGCGATTTTAAATTTGATTTAACTCTTTTTGGACAAGGATTTAAATTAGTCAATTCTGCTAACTCTGGAGATGATATGTTGTATGGAGTTGCAGCTTTGGATGTTAACTTAACGATTAAAGGAAACATGAACTTGCCGAGAGTGAACGGAAATTTAAAAGTTACAAACCAAACAGATTTTACTTTTGTGATGCCTCAATATAGTCCAGCATTACAAGAGCGCGAAGGTATTATTGAATTTATCGACCAAGACCAATTGGTATTAGAAGAAACCATTGTAAAAGACGAAGAAATTACAAATTCTGAAATTACAGGTTTAGATGTTTCTGTAAATATTGAAGTTGATAAAGATGCTAAAATTGCAATTGTTTTAGATAAGATAAATAATGATGTTGTTAAAATTCAAGGTGAAGCACAGTTAACAGGTGGAATTGACCCGTCTGGGAAAACAACTTTAGTCGGAACATACGAAGTGAATCAAGGAACGTATGACATGTCTGTCAATTTTATCAAACGAAAATTTGATATTCAAAAAGGAAGTACCATCGTTTGGAATGGCGAACCAACGAAAGCAGATGTAAATCTTACAGCAATTTATAAGTTAAAAACCGCACCTTTAGATTTGGTTCAGCAACAACTAACTTCAGATGCAACTCAAGATATAAATCTTTATAAACAAAAACTTCCGTTCGAAACGCTTTTGATTATTAAAGGTGAATTAATGAAGCCCGAAATTTCTTTTAATATTGAGTTAGATGAAGATAATTCAAATGTTTCGTCAGAAGTTTTATCAACTGTTAAATCTAAATTAGAACAATTACGAAACGAAGAATCTGAACTTAATAAACAAGTTTTGGCTTTATTAATTTTGAATCGTTTTATTGGCGAAAATCCGTTTGATACCAATGTAAACATTTCGGCTTCAAGTATGGCACGTCAAAGTGTGAGTAAATTACTTTCACAACAATTAAATAGTTTGGCTTCGAGTTTGATTTCGGGAGTTGATATTAATTTTGATTTAGAATCTCAAGATGATTACTCAACCGGTGATAAAAATGTTCGAACTGATTTAAACATTGGAGTTTCTAAAAGTTTATTTCACGACCGACTTAAAGTTACCGTTGGTAGTAATTTTGGATTAGAAGGTGAAAATAGAGAAAACGAACAAACAAATAATATTGCAGGCGATGTTACTATTGAATATAAACTTTCTAAAAACGGACGTTATACATTAAGAGCGTATCGAGTAAACGAATATCAAGTTGCGCTTCAAGGAGAAGTTGTTGAAACAGGACTTGGTTTTGTAATTACTTTAGATTACAATAAGTTTAAAGAAATTTTAAAAAACAAAAACAACGAAAAGAAAAATCAATCAAACTCAACTAAAAAGGCAAACAATGAAAGTAAGTAAATATATTTTTATCGCAACTGCCGTTTTATTAGCTTCTTGTAGTAATACTCGGTATTTAAAAGAAGGCGAAGCTTTGTTTACAGGTTCTGAAATTAATATTATTGGAGACTCGTTATCAAAAACACAAATAACTAAATTAAAAAGTAATTTAGAGAGTCAAATGGTTCCAAAGCCTAATAAATCTATTTTTGGATTACGTCCTAAGTTATTAATCTATAATATTACACCAGAACCTAAAAAAGACAAAGGTTTTAAATATTGGTTAAAATATAAAGTAGGAGAGAAACCAGTTTTACTTAAAAATGTTGATGTAGATTTTATGCGAAGTATTATTGATAATTATTCTGAAAATCAAGGATATTTCAATGTTACTTCCAATTATCAAATTGATTCTTTAAATAAAAAAGCTGAAGTTATTTACAATGTTCAGCCAAAAACGCAGTACAAAATCGGTAAAGTTGTTTTTAAAAATAACGATTCTGAAGTTACAAAAGCAATCGAAAAAACGGCTGACCAATCGCTATTGAAAGTTGGTGCACCGTTTAGTTTAGACGTTATCAAAGAGGAGCGTGTTCGAATAGATAGTGATTTAAAAGAAAAAGGATTTTACTATTTTAATCCGGATGATATTTTGGTTCAAGTCGATTCTACGGTTGGAAATCATAAAGTCGATTTAATCGTAAAAGTTAAAAATAATACGGCTGAATTAGCCACAGAATCTTTTACAATTGACCGTGTTATTGTATTTGCAGATTACAAAATTAATCAAAGTACGACAAGAAGAAGAAATAGAACAATTAATTTAAATCGAATTGATAGTTTACAAAACGATAAAGGAATTACCATTATTGATAGAAAAAAGCTTTTTAAACCAGAGATTTTTGACCATGCTTTATATTTTCAAAAAGGTGATTTATATAATTTAAAGGACCAAAATTTATCATTAAGTCGATTAATCAACCTCGGAACTTTTAAATTTGTAAAAAATGAATTTGTGATTTCAGATTCGTTAAATCATAAATTCGACGCGTATTATTACTTAACTCCAAACGAGTTTAAATCGTTACGTTTTGAGTTTTTAGCGAAAACAAATTCTGCTGGTTATGCAGGAAGTGAGTTGAATTTAAATTGGAGCAACCGCAATTTTTTTAAAGGAGCCGAATTGTTTACAGCTTCTATTTATGGTGGATTTGAATACCAGATTGGCGGAGTTAAAGATGCCAATAATATTTACAGAATTGGTTCTAAATTCAATTTGTTATTTCCGAGAATTATAGCGCCATTTAATTTTAATTCATCGAGTGCTTTCGTCCCACGAACAAAAGTTTCATTGGGTTACGAATATCAAAACCGAACACAGCTTTATACTTTGCATAATTTTTCTGGAGCATTTGGTTATGTTTGGAAAGAAAATATAAGAAAAGAACACGAACTTAATATTGTTGATATTACTTATGTAACTCCAGAATCCATAACTGACAAATACCGTCAGCAAATGGAAAATAACGTTTCGTTACAACGCGTGGTTGAAAAGCAATTGATATTTGGTCCGCATTATGCTTATACCTATACAAACACCATGATTCCTCAAAAAAATACCGTATATTACAAAGGAAGTATTGATTTATCAGGTAATATTATCGGAATTTTATCAGGTGCGAATGTTAGAAAAAACAATCAAAAAGAAATTTTGGGAGTTCCGTACAGCCAATTTGTAAAAACCGAACACGATTTTAGATATTATTTAAAATTAGGAGAGAAATCTCAATTAGCAACTCGTGTCGTTGGAGGAATTGGTTATGCTTACGGAAATTCGGAGTTTATGCCGTTTTCGAGACAATTTTTTATCGGTGGTTCAAATAGTATACGCGCTTTCAGAGCCAGAACTTTAGGACCTGGAAGTTTTGACCCAAGAACAGAATCGGGGACGTTTTTACAAGACCAATCTGGAGATATAAAAATGGAATTCAATATCGAATATCGCAATCATTTATTCGGTTTTGTTAATGGTGCTGTTTTTGTCGATGCAGGAAATGTTTGGAATTTAAACAAAGAACCTTCAAAACCAGGCGGTCAATTTTCGAGTGATTTTTATAGAGAATTAGCGGTTGGAGTTGGAGCTGGTTTACGTTTTGATTTTTCAATTCTAATTTTCAGAACCGATTTGGCATTTCCAGTTCGCGTTCCTTACTATCCGCGCGGTGACCGTTGGAATTTTAAAGATATTGCATTTGGAGATAAACAATGGCGTAGAGATAATTTAATTCTGAATATTGCCATCGGTTATCCATTCTAAAACATAAAGTTTACTTAAAAATTTCCAAAGCAGTTTTTTTATGGTAATTTTATGTCCTTAAGTTAAATTTTGTCCTAAATAAAAATTTAAATGATTTACAAAATTCTTGTCATTGATGATGATGTCTCTTTTTGTTCGATGATTAAAACTTTTTTGAATAAAAAAGGTTTTGAAACATCAGGAGTATTTTCGTTTTTGGAAGCAGAACAATTAATTAAGAAACAAAATTTTGATTTAGTTTTAACCGATGTGCGTTTGCCAGACAGCGACGGCGTTAAAATTCTTCAATTTGTAAAAGATATAAATCCAGAAATTCAAGTTATTTTAATGACGGGTTATGCCGATATTAAAACAGCTGTAAACGCAATGAAATTAGGTGCTTTTGATTATGTTTCAAAACCGATAAATTCGGACGAAATTTTACATACAATCAATCAAGCATTAATTAATAAATTAAATATTGCCGAAGATAAATCGGAGCAAACCAAAGTTTCAAAAACATCGCGAAACAAACAGTTAAACGATTTATCTGTAGTTAAAGGAAAAAGCGAAGTTTCTTTAGAATTACATAAATATATCGATGTAGTTGCTCCGACTAATATTTCAGTTTTAGTTATTGGAGATAGTGGTACAGGAAAAGAAAATATCGCATTTTCAATACATCAGCAAAGTAAAAGAGCTTCAAAACCTTATATTGCAGTTGATTGTGGTGCCATTCCAAAAGAACTTGCCGCAAGTGAATTTTTCGGACATTTAAAAGGTTCTTTTACAGGTGCGATAAATGATAAAATCGGACATTTTGAAGCTGCTAATGGCGGAACTTTATTTTTAGATGAAGTCGGAAATTTATCTTATGAGGTTCAAGTTCAATTATTACGTGCTTTGCAAGAACGTAAAATAAAACCCATTGGAAGTAGTAAAGAAATAGAAGTAGATATTCGTGTAATTGCTGCAACTAATGAAGATTTACAACGCGCTGTTCGCGAAGGTAATTTTCGTGAAGATTTATATCATCGTTTAAACGAGTTTTCTATACAAGCACCAAAGCTATCAGAAAGAGAAAATGATGTTTTACTTTTTGCTGATTTCTTTTTAAAGCAATCAAATACAGATTTAGAAAAAGAAATTATTGATTTTTCTGACGAAGTCAAAAGTATCTTTTTGAATTATGATTGGCCAGGAAATTTACGTGAGATGAGAAATGTAATCAAACGTGCGGTTCTTTTGACTACTTCACCATTTATCGAAAAAGAAGTTTTACCTATTGAAATTTTTAGTCAAAATAAAGTTAGTGAAGATTTGGTCTTTAAATCTGATGAAGAAGATTTGAAGTTGTTTTCTCAAAAAAACGAAGAACAAACGATTATAACCGCTTTAGAAAAAGCAAAATTCAACAAAACTAAAGCTGCACAAATTCTCGGAATTGATAGAAAAACCCTTTATAACAAAATTAAATTATACAACATCGAGCTGTAATTACAGCTCGATTTTTTTATAGAAATAAGTTCTTTAAATTTTAGTATATTTGGTTATAAATCAAACCACTACCAAATGATAAAAGTTATTTATTTTTTATTTTTTTGTACTTTGTTTACTTGTAATGCTCAACATGAACAAAAATCGAAAAAAGACCAAATCATTCAAGAACACGTTTATGATTGCGCAGACAAAATAAATTATTATACAAATCTTAACGATTATCAAAAATGTTTAGATGAAGGAATAAAAAAGGATGCTACAATAGCTTATTTGTGGCAACAAAAAGCAATGCCTTACTTTAAGCTCAAACAATATAAGACCGGAATGGATTTTTTAGACAAAGCAGTTCGTTTGGATTCAAATAGATATTTATCTTATCGAGCTTTTATTAAATGTATCTTTGTAAAAGATTATAACGATGCGATTGTTGATTTTGAACAATGTATCAAAGAAAAAGGAGATAGTTATGAAATGGACCACTCTTATTCTTTTTATATAGGATTATCATACCTTCAATTAAAGGATTTTTTCAAAGCAGAATCTTATTTTGAAAAAACAATATTTAATCAAAAAAAGATGTTTAACGAAGCGCATCATTTGGATTTATTTTATTTAGGAGTAACCAAATATGAACTTGGAAAATATCAAGAAGCAGTAACTATTTTTGATGAAGCATTAAATCAATATCCAAAATTTTCAGATGTAATTTACTATAAAGCTTTGGCTTTAAATAAAATTAATAATGATGATTTCGAAACTTCTAATTTAATTGAAAAAGCTAAAGAATTCGCTTCTAAAGGTTTTACGATTAATGAAGATAATGCGATTTATGAAGAATATCCATATAAAGTAAAATGGTAAAAAATAAACATCGATTTGTTTTCATAGCTCGATGTTTTATTATTAGCACGTTTGATGAAAGTAAACGTATGCAGAACCGTTCCAATAAATCAAACCTCCACCTAATTCAGATTTTGCAATTTCAACAGAAGGATTATTTAAAATCAGTTCACCATTTTTACCATTTCCAGTTTCTTCTTCAACTCCAGGTTCGTTAATTTTATTTCTGTTAATTCTCCAAATATCAATATAATCTTGGTCGTCACTTAACGCATTTTCAAAATTTTTACCAGCACCAAGAATATGAACATCTAAAGTTTTACCGTGAATAATCGCAAAACCTTTCTTACCTGTATTAATTTCATAAATAGGAAGCGCAACGTCTAAATTTCCATCGCCATTAAAATCTTCCTCAAGATATAACGGATTTAATCTATTTTCAACTTTATAATTTTTACCGATTTTTAAATTATCTAAAACCTCTGATTCAATTAGCCATTCAGGTAATCTTTCATAAATATAATATTCTGAATTTGCTATACTATCCAAGTTTTTTGTGATATAAACCGTGTCAATTTGTTTTTCAATTTGAACTTTCTGAGTCGTTTTTTCTTCAATTTTTTTATCTTGACATGCAATTAAAAATAAAATTGGAATCAAGAAAATAGTGTGTTTTATCATTTTTTTAAGTGTTTTCTTTAGTAACTAAGTATTTCTTTTTTTTGTTTTAAGGTAAGAAATGTAATTTTGGATGTGTCTATTTCTTGGTAAATATCGTTTAAAACAATTCCGCATTTCCGAATGGTTCCCCAACGATAAACCTCAACAATAATTATAGAATCTTGTTTTGCAGTTGAACAATTTTCGGTTGAATAATTGTAATTATTTTCTGCTATAAAAAAGTTTTTTCGCTTTGTAAAACATTCATTTTGCAAATATTTAGTTTCTTCAAGGTTGAATTGCATCGAAAAAAATGCACCGAATAAAAATAGTATGATAAATACAATTGGAGTTCCAAATAGCAAACTAATTTTACTGAACATTTTATCTTTTGATGTTTTTTTAGCATCGTAAACAGCTACAATTAATAACGCAAAACAATTTAAAATTGAAATCAAAATCAAAACAGCTACAAAAAAATAATTTGTAGCGTAAATGCCTTGATTTGCTGTTAAACTAAGATGAATTATAAAACTTAATATCATCAAAAAAGGTGCAATCCAAGTAAAATATTTTATTATTTTAAGAATGTTTTGATTTTTCATTCTGATAAAAAATTAATTTATTTAACCTAGAATCAAATCTCAAATTCTAATTTACAATTAAATTTTAAAACATACTTAGTTTATATTTAATTGAAGATAAATAAGCTAAAGCTAGATTTTTAGTTAGAATTCAACTTTTTGAATTTTATTTATAATGTGTTCAATTTCAGATTTTAAAAGGGATACATAATTAATTAAAGTTTCTTTATCAAACTTTTCGGCTTCTCTTTCTAACTTAAAAAGCTTGCCTACAACCGAAATTACTTGAAGTTGTTTAAACATCGGAAGCATTTTATGTGCTACATTTTCAACGGTTTTTAAATCAAAAATTGTTGCTGCATTTTCTAATAGATTTACATTTAATTTTGTTTCATCAATAAAAATTTTGAGAATATTTTTTGCTGCTTCAGAATCGTCTTCACAAAATGATAGAATTTGTGTTAAACTAAAATCGTCAAAATCGTAATTTTTCTTTGTTTCGATTTTATTAGAATTCTGTTCAAAATTGATTTCCAAAACACGATGAATTTCAAATAATAATTTAGCTATTTCAATGGGTTTGTGAATTACCGTTTGGAATCCTAATTTTTGAAATTCTTTTTCGTCTAAATCAATTTTTCCTGTAAATGCAATTACCGGAATGTTCTTGTATTGCTCGTTATTTCTTATTTTTTCAATGATTTGATACCCGCTGAAATTAGGCATTTGAATGTCAGAAATAATCAAATCAAAGTTCTGTTTTGTCAAAACAGCATCAAGTAATTCACCATTATTTAAAGTTGAAATTAAGGCTACTTTATCTTTTAAAATTTCAGATAACAATTGCAATTGCATCAAATCATCATCAATAATTAGAACCTTTTTATTGCTTAATTTTCTATCGTTATTAAAATAAGGAATTACTTTTTCGGTGTTTTCAATGTTTTTTCTAATTTTTGGAAGATAAATTGTAAACGTAGTTCCTTTACCAAATTCACTACTAAATTCAATTCTACCTCCAAGCAGTTCAACCAATCCTTTCGAAATATTTAAGCCTAAACCAGTTCCGCCATAAACTTTTTCAATATCTCCATGCGCTTGTTTGAATTCTTTAAAAATATCCGATTGGTATTTTTCTTCAATTCCAATTCCGGTGTCAGAAATTGTTATTTTTATTTCTTGATTTTCGATTTTGGCATCAACCGTAACTTCACCTTGATTGGTGAATTTAATTGCATTGGTTGCAATATTGGTTAAAATTTGTTTGATGCGATACGGGTCAGAATAAAAGAAATCATTTAAATTTTGGTCAACTTCATAAATTAAATCGATATTTTTTTGATTAGCCGAATCTGTCAATGGCTCAAAAGTACTTTCCATCAATTCAAGAAAATTAAAATTTTCTCTTTTTAACGTAATTTTATTGTATTCAAGTTTAGAGAAATCAACCAAATCATTGGATAAATTTCGAATATAATTAGTAGAATGTTTAATGTTTTTGATGTAGTTTTTTTGAGTTTTAGTTTCTAAAGTAGGTTCTAAAAGTTCTGTAAATCCGATTAAAGTGTTCAATGGCGAAACGATATCGTGAGTTACAGTTGCAAAAAACATCGATTTCTGACGCATTAATTTTTCTAAATCAGCATTTAAATTTTCTAGCTCTTTTTTGTATCGATGACTTTTATTTAAATCACGTACAACGATTAATCCTAAAATTAAAACTAAAAGTAAAGCAGCAGCACCAACATAAATTACATCGGTAGTAGTTTCGTCTATTTTTTGTTTCGAAATCCTAATTTTTTCACTAGAATTTGCAATTACATTTTGTTCGACTTGAGCTAATAAAAGCTTAATTTCATCATTCAAATATTTATTTTCTAAAACCAAACGTTCTTCTTTTTGCGTGTATTGATTTTGTAATTTGTTTTCTTTTTGAATGGCTTCGTTAAAAATTTGTTCGGCTTGTTGCGCTAAACTATCTCTTTTGATTTGATGTTGTTCTTCAATTTTAATTCGATTTTCAACTACTTTTTCAAGTTTCTTTTTTTCTTCTTCTTCATCGGTTGAATTGAATATACGCTGAATTAAAGATTTTTTTTCAGTCGGAACCGTTTCAATATTTACATCTGCATACGAATCAAATTTCTTTTTTTCGTTCCTAAACTTCTCAAATGCCTGATTGAAATTATTTGCGTTCAGATATTTTTTTTTCAGTTTAATAATTTCATTGAAGTTTTTTTCTTTGTCAGATATTAAAATTTCAATTGTATTTATTTTTTGAATAATACTTTCATCTTCAATTAGTTTTTTGAAATTGTTTAATTGAATTTTTACGCTATCTGATTGATTTATATATCTTTTTATGTCTTTATTTGATGTAGTTATTAAAGCAATTCGTCCTAATGATTCGGTTGTGTAAATTGAATTTATGGTGTTTCCGACAGCAAAAATAACATCGTTTTCACGTAAAAGTTCTTCACGTGGAGAATTGATTTTTTTAATTTCTGAAAGTAAATAGCAAATCGAAAATAGGGCAGTTGCACCTAGAATAATGTAACCTAGTGTTAGTTTTAGTTTTATCGATTTGTCGTTTATCATTTCCAATTTTTTTCAGCTAGGAAAGTTATAAAAAAAAACAAATGTATTTCTATTCAAAAAAGCTTGATATTTTTTTTACTTCAGAACCCTCAAATTCTATTCTATCATCATTTATATTAACTAATTCATCTAATTCATAGATGTTTTTATAACCATATCCGTATAGATTTAAATAAGTAGGTATATTTAGAGCTAGCATAATTGGTTTTCTGTTATTTAATATTTGAGTTTCAAGTTTGTTTTTAGGATTATACATTTTTGTTGCAAATTCAATTTGGTCTCCTTCGAAATTATTATTACAATAAATCAAAATTAAGGTATTTGGGTCTGGTATTAATTTTTGTAAGTTTTTTTGTGTAAAATCTGTAAAATCCAAATGAATAGCTCCTTTTAAATGCTTTCTTTCATATCTAAAATTAGAACGCGTATCTAAAATAACAACGTTACGGTCTTTACTTTTTGTTAAAAATTCATCAAGACTTATCAAACGATTATTTCGATGAGATTCGACTTCTGTTACGAGATTTTTAAAATCATCATAATCAACATATGCTTTCGGATACTCAATCTTTTTATTCATATCTTCATTTTTTTTAAAATTTTGGGAATAAAACAAGGAAGTTGTAAAACAACAAATTATTAAATAAAATACTTTTTTCATTTCATTTTTTTTATAAAATTTTATTAAAGATATAAAAAAAGTCCGATTTAATTAAAAACCGAACTTTATTATTATATTTTAAAAGAAATTATTTAGCAATTCCTCTTGAAATAACAATTTTTTGGATTTCTGAAGTTCCTTCGTAAATCTGAGTGATTTTTGCATCACGCATCATACGTTCCACATGATATTCAGCAACATATCCGTTACCTCCGTGAATCTGAACAGCTTCGATTGTCGTGTCCATTGCCGTTTTAGAAGCAAATAATTTTGCCATTGCCCCAGAGATTGAAATATCTTCTCCGTTATCTTTTTCAGCTGCAGCTTTGAAACATAACATACGAGCAGCAGAAATTTGAGTTGCCATATCAGCTAACTTAAATGCAATTGCTTGGTGATTGATAATTTCTGTTTTGAATGCTTTACGTTCTTTAGCATATTTTAAAGATAATTCGTAAGCACCTTGAGCAATACCTAAAGCTTGAGAAGCAATTCCGATACGACCTCCGTTTAATACATTCATTGCAAATGCAAAACCAAATCCGTCTTCACCAATTCTATTTTCTTTAGGAACTTTAACATCTGTAAACATTAATGAATGTGTATCCGAACCTCTAATTCCCATTTTTTTCTCTTTTGGTCCAATTTCAAAACCTTCCCATCCTTTTTCAACGATGAAAGCATTGATTCCTTTATGACCTTTTTCTGGATGTGTATGTGCAATTACTAAATAAGTAGAAGCAGTTGCTCCATTTGTAATCCAGTTTTTAGTACCGTTTAATAAGTAATAATCTCCCATATCAACCGCAGTTGTTTTTTGAGAAGTTGCATCAGAACCTGCTTCTGGTTCAGATAAACAGAAAGCTCCGATTACTTCACCTTTAGCTAATGGCACTAAATATTTCATTTTTTGCTCTTCGTTGCAGTATTTTTCCATACCAGCACAAACTAAAGAGTTGTTTACTGACATAACTACTGCTGCAGAAGCATCAACTTTTGCAATTTCTTCCATTGCAAGTACGTATGATACGCTATCTAATCCAGAACCACCGTATTTTGGGTCAACCATCATTCCTAAGAATCCTAATTCTCCCATTGTTTTCACAGCATCAGTAGGAAACTTTGAATGTTCGTCTCTTTCTATGACTCCCGGTAATAATTCAGCTTGAGCAAAATCTCTTGCTGCTTGTTGAATCATTAATTGTTCTTCTGTTAATTTAAAATCCATTATATGTTTCGGTTAATTAATATATTTTATAATCTTCAAATATAAAATTTAATTAGGAAATCTTCAAAATATATGAGTACTTTTAAGCATGAAATTCGAAAAAATTAAAATTTTAGGGATTATGTCGGGAACTTCATTAGATGGAATCGACTTTGCAGTTGTAGATTTTCAATTGATTAACGAAAAATGGCAGTTTCAAATCCATGAAAATGCGACCTTTTCGTATTCGGATGAATGGTTTTCTCGACTTAAATTCGCAGCTCATTTATCAGTTGATGAATTGGTTGAATTAAATAAAGAATATACGTCTTATTTAAACGCTCAAATCCATAAGTTTATATCTGATAATCAGATTGAAAATCTGGATGCGATTGCATCCCACGGACATACCATTTTACATAATCCAAAAGAAGGTTATACCTTACAAATTGGAAATCTTCCAGAAATTAAATCAGGTTTTTCAATTCCTTTTATATGTGATTTTAGAGTTCAAGATGTGAAATTGGGTGGGCAAGGTGCTCCGTTGGTTCCGATTGGTGACCGTTTACTTTTTTCGGATTTTGATTTTTGTTTAAATCTTGGCGGATTTTCTAACATTTCATTTGAACAAAATGATATTCGCATTGCATTTGATATTTGTCCGGTTAACACGGTTTTGAATTACTATGTAAATCAATTAGATTTGGAATATGACGACCAAGGAAAAATTGCAGCTTCTGGTACAATCAATCAAAATCTATTTGATAGTTTAAACGCTAATGATTTTTATTCAAAAACTTTTCCGAAATCTTTAGGAATCGAATTTGTTTTTACTGAAGCTATTCCTACAATTGATAAATTTAACTTACCGATTGCAGATGTTTTAGCAACTTATGTTGAACATATTGCGTATCAGATTTCAAATCAATTAAAAAATAAAAAAGGAAAATTATTGATTACTGGTGGCGGAGCATTCAATGTTTTTTTGATTGATCGGATTAAAAAACACAATCCGAATATGCTTGTTGAAATCCCAAATTCTGAAATAATTAATTACAAAGAAGCTTTGATTTTTGCTTTTCTTGGAGTTTTAAGATTAAATAACAGCAATAATGTTTTGGCTAGTGTTACAGGTGCGAAACACGACCATTCGTCAGGTGTTATTTTTTAAGTTATATTCGATAATCATCTACATATTTTTAGAAATTATGATAGATTCATTTATATTTGTGGAATTAAAAAACAATAAAACAAACTTTAAATTATAATGAAAGATTTATTAAAGAAATTCGAAGACAAAGCACCTGAGGTTGTTTTTCATTGGAATGATTCTGAAACGGAAGCAGAAGGATGGGCAGTAATTAACTCTTTACGTGGCGGTGCTGCTGGAGGTGGAACTCGTATGCGTAAAGGTTTGGATATGAACGAAGTTCTTTCTTTAGCTAAAACAATGGAAGTTAAATTTACAGTTGCAGGACCTGCGATTGGTGGTGCTAAATCTGGAATTAATTTTGATCCAAATGATCCTCGTAAAGAAGGTGTTTTAAAACGTTGGTATAAAGCTGTTTATCCATTGTTAAAAAACTATTACGGAACAGGTGGAGATTTAAATGTTGACCAAATGAACGAGGTAATTCCTATGACAAGTCCATTAGGATTACTTCACCCGCAAGAAGGTGTTTTTAATGGACATTTCAATGCGACTGAAGATCAAAAAATGAATCGCATCAACCAATTGCGTCAAGGAGTTTCTAAAGAAGTAACACATCCTGATTATACACCAAGTGCTGATAAAAAAATTGCTGTAGGTGATTTAATTACTGGTTTTGGAGTTGCTTATTCTGTATATCATTTTTATTCAGTTTTTGGAGGTGATGTAAAAGGTAAAAAAGTAATCATTCAGGGATTTGGAAATGTTGGTGCTGCTGCAGCTTACTATTTTGCACAAATGGGAGCTAAAATCGTTGGAATTATCGATCGTGATGGTGGTATTTTAAATGCAGAAGGTTACACTTTCGAAGAAGTTAAAGAGTTATTCTTAAACAAAAACGGAAATACTTTAGTGGCTGAAAACATGATTCCTTTTGCAGAAATCAATGAGAAAATTTGGTCTATTGGCGCAGAAGTTTTTGCTCCATGTGCAGCTTCACGTTTGGTACAACAATCTCAAGTTGAGCAGATGATTAAATCTGGTTTAGAGGTTATTACTTGTGGTGCAAATGTTCCTTTTGCTGATAAAGAGATTTTCTTTGGACCAATTATGGAATATGTAGATCAGAATGTTACTTTAATACCAGATTTTATTTCTAACTGTGGTATGGCTCGTGTTTTTGCATATTTAATGGAAAGTGAAGTTTCTATTATCGATTCAGAAATTTTTGAAGATACTTCAGCTAGAATTAGAAAAGCAATTGAAAATATTCATAATATTCATACAGATAAAACAAATATTTGCGCTACAGCTTTTGAAATTGCTTTAAAACAATTGGTGTAATTTGTAATAATTTATTTCGTATTTTCGTGTAGAAAAAGAAACCAACCGTTGTTATGAAAACATTTAATTTTACAGAAGAAGAAAAAAAATCTGCATTTATTACTTTTTGCATTTTTTCAATAACGCTTACGATTTTATTTTATATTCGATTTACAATTACTACCGAAACGGATTCCTTTTTAGAAGGTGGAGGCGGAGGTGGAGGTGTAACTGTGAATATTGGAGATAGTGATTTTGGCTCCGGAGATAATTATCAAAGCGAATTGGCTCAAGTTTCTCTTGAAAAACAAGCAAATTCTGTAGAAGATGATTTTGTAGAAGAAACAATTTTAACCCAACAATCAGTTGCGAATTCTGATTATACAATCGAAAAAAAAGAAACAACAAAAAAACCTAAAGAAACCAAGGTAAATATTGATAAGCCTAAAAATCAAATAAAGCAAGAGTCAAAAAAAGAAACTATTTCTAAAGAAACTAATAATGCTTTAGCCAATCTTTTAGGTGGAAATAATAGTGGAGATGGAGATGATTCAAAAGCAGGAAATAAAGGAAAAGCGAATGGGTCGTCAAATTCAAAGAATTACTACGGCTCAGGAAGTGGTTCAGGCTCTGGTAACGGTTCCGGAAGTGGCTCAGGTAGCGGTTCCGGAAGTGGTTCAGGTTCAGGATATGGTTCAGGATTTGGTTCAGGTTCAGGCTCTGGTTCAGGATATTCTTTAGGTGGAAGAAAAGCAATTTCAAAACCTCTTCCTGTTTATAATTGTAACGAATCTGGTAAAGTAGTTGTTGAAGTTACAGTCGATAAAAATGGTAAAACATTAAGCGCAACACCTGGTGTTCGTGGAACAACAAATAATGCAAAATGCTTATTAGATCAAGCTAAAATAGCTGCGATGAACACCAAATGGGAGGCTTCTGAAAAAGCACCTGAAAAACAGATTGGTTCAATTATATATCATTTTACGTTGAATTAATTTTTAAATACGAAAACTAAAAAACAAAAGCCGTAATTGAATTCAATTACGGCTTTTTGTTTTAAGTATCAAATTGTTGATCTAAAGTGATTGTAAATAAATTTAGAGTCGATGTTTAATTAAAAAGAGCTTCTAAATTTTTAATTAATTCTTTTTTAACTTTCTGATTTTTCTTACTTGTGTTTTCAAAATCTTTGTTAGTATCATCAATAAAACTCATCGTTTCAAAAGTTAATTGAGCTTTTTCTTGTTTTAAATGATCAAAGTATTTTATCATTTTAGGAGTTGCTACAAAATAAAATGTAAAGGTTTGTGGTAATTTATCCTGTGTTGAATCGAATACTATTTTCTCACAACCTAAATCTTTCAGAAGCTCATAAATCACTTTTTGTTTAGGTGAATTAACCAATTTAATTTGATAAATTTCGTCCGTTAATTGCTCTCCATAACGATAATAAACGCCCAGTAAAAATGATAATTTTTCTTCGTCTGTCACAAATTTTTCATAGATAATTTGTCCATCACCATTATAAAAATTGGTATGTAATCTTTTAGCAAGATTAGGAACATACAACTCAATATTATTATCATCTTTAAAAACCAATTCATTTTTTACTTTGTAATTATTAGTAATAAAAAAAGAAATATATTTTGCTAAAGATTTTTCTTTTGAGGAATAACGGTCAATTTGAGTTTCTTTTTCGATATAATAAAAACGACCTAAATAATCGCTGAAAGAACCAACTAAAAAAGCATCCGGAAAAATATGAACCCTATAATTTGTCATTTCAAGTTCATTTTTTTTTAAATTTTGAGAAGTAACAGGATTAACAAAAAACGCAAAAAATAAAAAAGAAATTAAGAGATTTGTTTTCATTTGTTATTTTTTACTAATAGAAATATCCCCACTACCTTGAACTTTTTGAGTAACATTTGTAGGATTTCCATATATACGAATATCACCAGAACCAAAAACATAAGCATCAACTTCGTTTGTTGTTGTTGAATCAATATCTCCAGAACCATTCACCTTTAATTCACTTTTCAAAACTGTCAGTTCTTTTGATTTTAAATCACCGCTACCATTTACCATTCCTTTCAATTCGTTTGCTTTTCCTTTCAAAAGAATATCGCCAGAACCATTCACTTCGGCTTTAACGCTTTGACAATTAACGTTCAAAGAAATGTCGCCAGAACCGTTTACGTGCAAATTTAAATCATCAAGATTTAGTAAATTGGTACCGATTATATCTCCAGAACCTTTCAGTTTTAAATCTGAAATTTCTTGAATCGGAACTGTTATTTTTACACCTTTTTTTGATGAATAACTAAAATTATCTTTGAATTTAACAATCAATTCATTGCCTTTTACAACCGTTTCTACATACGGAAGAATATTTGACTCAGCAGAAACTGTTAATTTACCTTCAGTTCCTTTAATCAACTCAACTTTTGCCGAACCAATTAAAGTAATTTTATCATAAGATTCTGTTTGTCTTGAATCTTGAACCACATTTCCGTTTCCTTTGATGGATTTTTGTGCACAGCTAGTTTGACTTATTAGTATAACAGCTGAAATCAATAAGTATATTTTTTTCATTTTGCTAAGTAAGAATTAAATTTTAATTTATTTTTAAAGTTAATCAATTATTTATCTTTTGAAGAGCAACTATAAAATTGTCTATTTCTGATTCTGTGAATTGTCCGTAAATAGAAATTATTCCTGTCGAAATTACCGAAGTTATTATTGGAGCCAAGACTATTTTTTTATCAATAACAATTGCTAGTGGTTGCTCTAAATTGTTTTGAGTTAATTTTTCGAATTTAATTCGTCCCGTTTCATTTAAGGTGATTTCAATTTCAAAAGTAGAAAAATATTCAGATAATTTTTTTTCAACTTTCTCAATATCTGCAATCGGAATGCTTGGATTTTCAGCTAATTTGTAATTAAAAAGTGTCGTTTGATTTTTTTTGTAATTAGTCACTTCATAAAAACCATTTTCGCGATTCACAATCGGTAAATCGTAATTAATTTTTGTTTTTTCACAATCGGCTATAAAATAGGGTGCTGATTTCGAAGGTTCGCTAATCACCATTTTTTCATTTTTTATAGGTGCGATTTTTGTTCCTTTTACTATTGCATTTTTTTCTTCTAGATATAATTTTATGTTTACTAAGAATTTTTCAATATCACTTTCTGTTAAATTATTTTTTTCTAATTCATCATTATTATTAAGTAAATAGGAGTTTTTTCTTTTGCTTATGATCAAGTCTATATTTTCTAGCAATGCGTTTTTGTCAAAACCAATCGTGTAATAATTATAATTTTTGTCAATTTCAAATGTATAGTTTATAACATGATACGGATATGTTGTTATTTCGCTAGCAAATTCAGGATTTTCAGGAACCGCAATACGCAGCCATTTCACATCATTGATTTTCTTTGAAATTATAAAATCAGAATCAGTGCAATTTGGAGATTCGTTAAAAATTGAGACGAGTTTGTTTTCAGAATTTATATCCGAAGTAAAGTCAATAAAACCATGAGCATTAGGTAAATTGCTGACATCTATTTTAATTTCGGATAAATTTCTTTTGTAACTTCCATAGACCAAAATTGGAATTTCGTTTTTTTTGTTTCCAAACAATTTTATGTTTTTTTTGTCAATTTGTTTCCATTTACCAGTCGTTATATAATCCAAGCTTAACAAATAATAAGTATCATTTGGTAAAATGTATAAATAAGTATTTGGAATATCTCTTCCTCCATCGTGAATAATGTACTGACCGACAAATTCAGATTGTGAAAAAGAATTTATTGAAAAGAAAATAAGCAATAATCTAAATATTTTCATTTTATATTATTTTTTTATTGTTCCAAAAAATTCATTTTCAATCCAATCTTGAGTTGCTAACTCAATTTCTTTTTTCATCACTTTTCGAACCTCTTTTTCAAGTTTTGTTCTTTGTTCATCTACCACAAATTTTGCATGATATTCACGTTCTATATTTTTTTTGTAATCAATTAAGGCATTCCTTTCATATGAATTTGAAGGTGTGTTTTTTAAAAATTGAATTCCTTTATGTAAGTAATCATTTGTGTCATAATAAATCTTATTTTTCTCGTTTTTTGTAATTGAAGTTTCAAGATATATTTGAGATTCAATGGATTTTATTTTACCATTTGATTCTACTTCATAAACTTGTTTTCTGAAACCAAAAGGTAAAATATAGGAAGGTAAACGGTCATAATTTGCCCAAAATGAATAAAAAATGATGGTATTATTGATAATCTTATAGATACCGATTTCAACTGTGGCGCTCATGCAATCACCATCTTCAAAATATAAAACATGTGATATTATTTTCAGATGGTTTCGAAATAATGTAACTTCCGTACAATTTTCTGCAGCACATTCAAGTTTTGAAGTTTTGAATATAAGATCAATTCCGTTTATGTTCTTTTTTTCAGATTGTGCAAATAAATCTGAATGTAGAAACAAAAGAAACACACATACAAGGTAAATTTTAAATTTCATAAAAGTGTAAGTTGGTCATTACAACTAATTTACAAAAAAATATTAATGTGCTGGTTATGCAAACAAAAATTCCAGTATAATTAAGCTACTAAAAATCAGTAATAGTTTTTCTAAGTTCATGTGACAACGGATAAATATTTTCAACAGTAAGCAAGATCTTTGCTTCCTCTATTTTATTATCTAACAACAAAGAATGTATTTTTTTACAAAAAGGTGTAATATCATTAATTGAGATAATCCAATCATTTACATAATGACAAACAGCAGTACCATTAAGTCCAATTTGTATACTGCGGTAGTGTAGGTTTTGCAAATGAATATCTTTTTCAGGATCCCATTGTAGGCGTACAGGTGAGTTTTGTAGTTTTATCTTCCATTCTTCTTGTGATGAAAAAAGCGAACTTTCGAAATGTGATAAGCAACTGTTTTTTAAAGCCCATTCAAATCCTTCTCGTTTTATTTTGATAGCTAAAATATGTTCTTGACCTTCTTTGGTTGCCCATCCAGAACGATACATCATCCATAAAAAGGAAGGTTTTATCCAAGTCATTCGTTCCATTTTAAAAGGAAAAACAAATTTTTGATGAGCTACAGCTGAAATGGCTATTTCTTTTCTGTAGGCTTGATAAACTGTTATAGTCTCTTCATTGTAGACAGCACGTATTTGTTTTTCAAATGTCATAAAATGTTTTTTTATAATTAATTTTTTTCTACTAAAAATACGTAAAAATTAACTAAAAAAAATATTAAGATTGCGCGTTTTTTCAACATCGATGGTACGAATTGCAGATCATGCTTTTATATAACATTTCAAAAGGCAAACTGATATTCATAAAAAATTACAATAAACGCTTATTTTTAAATATATGCACAAAAAATTGCTTAGATAAAGAATTTAAGAAGTTTGCAATTTAATCATTCAAAATTACATCAGTTTTTTAGGAGTATTAAATTCATCAAATTAAAAAGAAAGTTAATTAGATTTTTAATTGGTTTTGTTATATCAAATTTTTTAAAATAAAAAACCGATTAGAATAAACTAATCGGTTTAGCGGAGAAAGAGGGATTCGAACCCCCGGACCTGTTACAGTCAACAGTTTTCAAGACTGCCGCATTCGACCACTCTGCCATTTCTCCTTAGGTCTGTAATAATGTTTGTTGTTTCATTATAACGGGTGCAAATATACAAGTTTTTTCAGTATCTACAAGAAGTTGATAATTTTTTTTGTAAATATTTTTTTTTTGAAATATCGTTAAATCTAATTGTAGATTTTTAAATATAGAATTTGTTATGAAATGCCTTCTATTGTTTTAACTGTTAATCTAAATTCTAAATTAGTCATTAGTTACAATATGTTAGTTAACAGTGTTTTGTGAAAAGTGATAGAAATTGATGACTAATTGATTTAATTAAATTAATTTATAATTTCTAAATCTCACTTCCAGCAGATAGCATTTTTTTTGCCAATAAAATTAGTTTTTGTTAAAGCTTCAAAGCTTTCGACATTTTTTATATGATCAGATTCAAAACTCATCTTTAGTACTTTATTTATAATGTAAAATTAAATTATTTTCAAAGGACAAAATATTTTGTATTTATAATTTTAGATGTAATTTTGTAATCGTTATATTTATAACTATATTATGTCTAAAAAAATTGCAATAGAATTAAACTGTGTCGATCTTTTAAAACATGTTTTATACAAAGATTATACGTTTCCGGAAGTTATCAATCATTTAAATTTAACTCAAGAACGCATTTTAATGACCGTTAGAAATTCGGATCATTTGCCTATGGTAACCATTGCGCGTGCAATTGGTTTAGAAAAGGGACCTTTTTCTCAGACTGTTGATAAATTAGTCGATTTAAATTTGCTTTCTCGTGTAAAATCTACAATAGATAAACGTTTGGTTTTTTTAGAATTAACTCAAAAAGGAGAAGAGCTGACGCAATTAATTGAAGACAGCATGGAATTACACTTTTCAAAAAAATTAAATGCATTGACAGTAAGTCAGGTCAATGATTTTTTCAACGCATTAGAGGTTTTAAATAAAACCGCAACAATTTTAATATCTAAATAATAATTATGAACCCAATGCCAGTTAATAAAAGAGAGAATTTAGTTTATACGTTTTTAATGGTTACTGTAATGGCAGGAGTTATGACCACTTATAATCTTGTACTTCATCAGGGATTTTCAATTTCAACCATAAAAAACGCCTGGATTGTTTTTCCGTTAACATTTACAATTGCTTTTATTGTTGAATGGTTTTTTGTAAGTAAAACGGCTCATACTTTAATTCACAAATTTGTTAAAGAAGAAGACGCTTTACCTAAAAAAATACTAATCAGTTCTTTTTGTTTTGTAACGCAAATGGTCATTTTAATGTCGGTAATAGGATCTTTGTTATTTAATGACTTAAATGACAATTGGTTTTCAGAATTATTTATCTCAATTCCAAGAAATTTTATAATGGCTTATCCATTACAAATTTTAATCGCAGGACCTTTAGTTGGTTTTGTATTCAGAAAATTATTTCCTTTAGGAACCATTGTAGATCCGATAAAAGAATAATTAAAATCATAAAAAATAACTTTAGGTTCTCACTTAAAGTTATTTTTATTTTGGATTTATTTTATTTATTAAATTCATAATTGTAGTTTAGTATAAATTTTAAGGTTGTTTGTATAAAAAGATTTAAACCATTTTTATTAATTATTTTCTTTGGATAAGTATTGAACATTTATCGTTTTAATTTTAACCTAGAAATGTTTTTATCTATTGAAAATAAACAAAAAAATGCAACCAAAGTTTTTATATCATTCCAAAGAAATTATTTTTATAACCTTACTTTGGGTTTTAATGAATTTATTTTTTGTGTTTGTTAAATATCATTTTTTACAAGAAAACGTTTTATTTGAAACCGTGAATTTAGTTTCTCATATTTCGATGCAAACAATATATCGAACAACTATTCAAACAATGTTACCTTTAGGTTTGGTTTTAGGAATATTTCATTCGTTTTTTTACAATTGGATTTATCAAAACAAAAGTTTTTTGACTTATCTTTTATCTCGAACAGCTATGTTTTGTGTATTTTTAATATTAGCATTGATGACGATGTTAGTAATAAATCCTAAATTAAACAGTTTACTTTTTTCTGAAAATTCAATTTCTAAAACAACCATTATTTTAGCAATTTTTTGGATTGTAATCGATATTTCAATTAGTTTACTTTTCAAATTAAAGAAAAGTAGGAGCGAAGTCTTCATAAAAGTTTAAAGAAGCTGAAAACTTATTTCTATTATACCAAAGTAAAATCAAATGGAATTGAAATTTAGATTAGAAATTTAAAGTTCCATTTGAATAATTTTTATAAAAATCTTTTTTGTAAACTTCACCCAACGGAATTTCATTTTCATTGATATAAATTGTGTGTGAATCAAAAGAGCTTACTTGGTTCAGATTTACAATGTAGGATTTACTAACTCGAATGAATTTTGAAAGAGGTAATTTTTTCGAAATGGTTTTAAGATTCAAGGCAGTTATTAATTTTTGATTTGCTGTATGAATAATTACATAATCTTTTAAACCTTCAATAAATAAAATGTCATTAAAAAGCACTCTATAAAAACGACGGTCTGCTTTAATAAAAAGATATTCATCCGAATTTTCGTCTAAAGCTTCTTTATTTGGATATAACAATTCAAAATGTTCAGTTGCCCTATTAATTGCTTTCAAAAGTCGGTCAGAATCTATTGGTTTTAAAAGATAATCAAGTGCATTTAAATCATAACTTTTTAGTGCGTATTGTCCGTACGCAGTCGTGAAAATGACCATGGTTTCTGAAGTTATTTTTTTAGCAAACTCCAAACCGTTTAAATGCGGCATTTCAATATCCAAAAAAATCAAATCAACTTTGTTATTTTCTAAAAATTCTAAAGCCTTCAAAGCCGATGAAAACTTAGCCAAGATTTCAATAGTAGCAACTTCGTTTATTAGCGCTTCAAGCTCTTGGCGTGCTAATGGTTCGTCGTCTATAATGATGCAATTCATACCGGAAAAATTAAAGTTACTGTGTATTTATTGAGTGTCGATTCAATTTGTAATTGATGTTTCTTACCAAAAATAAGTTCTAATCTTCTTTTAATATTAACCAAACCTAAACCGTTATAGTTTGTGTTTTTATTAATTGTAATTTTACTATCGGTTGAATTTACGCAGGTAAAATGCAAATGATTATTTATGATAGTTAGGTAAACTTTGACATAAACTTCATCATCGTTTAATGATACGCTATGTTTTATGGCATTTTCAATAAAAACTGTAAATAATCCAGGCGGAATCATCAAGCGATTTAAATCAGATTGTTTGACATTGTTTTCAAATTCAACCTGAAAATTGTCTTTTCTGATTTGTTCTAACCTAAGAAAATTGGTCATGAATTCAATTTCAGATATAAGTAATACTTTTTCTTTATTATTCTCATATAGCTGATAACGTAAAAACTCTGATAATTGTATAATTACTGTATTTGCCATTTCAGGATTGATTCGAATTAAAGCTTTGACATTGTTTAGCATATTAAACAAAAAATGTGGACTTATTTGATTTTTTAATTCATTAAGTTCCATTTCAAATGTAATATTTTTTAGTTCATTGATACGTTTGTTATCTTTAATCCACCGTTGCAATAATTTAATAGTTGTTGAAACTGAAATTAAAGATGCACAAACAATTACAATTCTACTCAAATCATTTTTTAGATAAGAATTTCTTTCAATAAAGGCAGGGTCATGAAGTAAATTGTTTTCTAAAAGCGGATAAAAATAATTTCTGTTTATAAATCCTAAAATGGTAATTCCAAAAGTTGCTAATAAGATTAATAAAATAGTATAAGGAACATATTTTGATTTAAATAAAAAGACAGGAACCAAAATGTACATATTGATATAAAACATAAGTACAAAGATGATGTAAATGTTCAAGGCAATATAATTTCCAACTGGTGAACCGTAAATGGTATTCTGATTTCCTGTAAATGTAATTATGAAAAAAACACTTAGAAACAAAACATGTCTTTTCCATCTAGATTTATCCTCAGTTAAAAAGTCTAAAACTCTTTGGTCTTTATTATTAATTTTAAAATCTTCCATCGTAACAAAAATACTTTAAGTTTTAGTTTGTCAAGTTATTTTTATACAAACCTTTAATAAATTTATATAAAATAAAAGCTCTTTTGTAGCGTTAGAATGTAGGTTGATAGAAAAACAAATATTCATGTTTGTATTTGTATTTATTTTGTACCAAAGTGAAATAAAATGAACATCGAGATTTTTCATAAATTTTCAAATCGTATTGATGCTGATTTGACAAAAGAAGAAAATTTATTGAAACAAATACAAATTGCAGATTCAATAAATTTTATCGAATCATTAGATACAAATTTTAAACTTATAGAATGCACTTCTTATCCTTTAAATATTTTTCAAAAAGACACAAATAGATTTGGGGTTTTATTTTATGAGTTAGCAATTATTGATAATGAGTTTTTGTTTCCGAATATTCACAATCATTATGCAACGTCATTTTATAAAGAACAAATAGGAATTGATGAATTTTGGTTTGTATTCGTTGAAGATAAAGTACATAAAAAGCAAAGTGATTATTTTCAATTTATTGAAAAACATCAATTAAAATATAAGTTTGATAGTTTTTATTTATTTAACTATCAGGATAAGGTGAATAGAAAATTGAAATAAAAAATGTTTTGATGGTAAAGATTTTTAAAACAAATGTTGAAACTACAGCTGAAGCTTTCTTTATTTTAAGAGAGCTTAATCAACTGTATATTGGAAATATAAATTTTGATTTAGAGGATTGTGATCGTATTTTACGAATTGATGCGACAAATTATTCGAGTTCAGATATTATAAAAACATTTGAAAGTTTAGGTTTTTATTGCGTTGAAATACATTGAAATTGAAATTTGAGACTTTTTAATTTAAAAAAACCGATTAGTTTTTTCTAATCGGTTTTTTACAAAGAAAGAGAAATAAGATTTCCCGATAAGGTTCAATTTTTTTATTTGAAAGAATTAAAAATTAATATAATCCATAATTTCTAAACCATATCCAATCATACCAACGCGTTTCGTTTCGCCAGAATTAGACATCAATTTAATTTTAGAAATATTTAAATCGTGTAAAATTTGGGCACCAATTCCAAAATCTTTTGCATCTAAAACTACTTTTGGAGCTTTGGCAACTTCAGTTTCTGATTGATTTGCTTTTAGTTCTGCTAAACGATTTAATAAATTTAAGTTTGAATTATCTTGGTTGATAAAAATAATGGCACCACGACCTTCTTTATCAATTGCTTTAAACATTTTGTCTAACTTTTCTTCGTTATTGTTAGTTAATGTTTCTAAAATATCGTTATTAATTTGTGTTGAATTAATACGAGTTAAAACCGTATCACCATTGTTCCAAACACCTTTTGTAAGTGCAATATGAATCTGTTTGTTTGTAACTTGTAAATATGCTCTTAAACGAAATTGACCAAATTTAGTGTTGATTTCAAAATCTTCTTTTTTCTGAATCAAACTGTCGTGTTTCATTCGGTAAGCAACCAAATCTTCAATTGAAATAAGTTTTAAATCAAAGCGTTTTGCTACTTCAACTAACTGAGGTAAGCGAGCCATAGATCCATCTTCATTTAAAATTTCAACTAAAATTCCAGCTGGTTTAAAACCTGCTAAACGAGCAAGATCGACTGCAGCTTCTGTATGTCCAGTTCTTCTTAAAACACCACCTTCTTTAGCAATTAAAGGAAAAATATGTCCAGGTCTTCCAAAATCTTCTCCTTTTGCATTTTCGTTTACTAAATATGAAATGGTTTTAGATCGATCATGTGCAGAAATTCCTGTTGAACAACCATGACCAATTAAATCTACAGAAACTGTAAAAGCAGTTTGATGCAAAACAGTATTGTTAGTTACCATTGGATGTAAATCTAATTCTTTACATCTTTTTTGTGTTAAAGGAGCACAAATTAAACCTCTTCCGTGTGTTGCCATGAAGTTAATCATCTCAGGAGTAACTTTTTCTGCAGCAGCAATAAAATCTCCTTCGTTTTCTCGGTTTTCATCATCAACTACAATGATTACTTTTCCTTGGCGAATATCTTCAATCGCCTCTTCAATTGTATTTAGTTGAATGTCAGACATTTTTATTTTGTTTTTTATTGAATGTTTTCTTAAAAAATTCTTTTACAGAATATATTATATTATCAAAGCTATTTATACCTCGATCTTTTGTTGCTTTTGATGTAAAGCTTATTGCCAAAGGAAGTAACACTAGAGTTGACAACCAAGCTCCAAGTACTGGCGGAATTCCGTTTTCTTGAGCCAATTTTCTTCCAAATGTATTAATGAAATGATAGGTAATAAAAATTAAAACGGCGAAAACCATAGGTAAACCTAAACCACCTTTTCTAATAATTGCACCTAGTGGAGCACCTATAAAAAACATCAATAAACAAGAAAACGCAACAACAAATTTTTCATAAAAAGAAATGTAATGCTTATTTATGTTTTTTTGTTTTTCAAGCATATTTTGTTCATTATTTTTTAACGTATAATAAATGCTTTCAACGTTAGATGAAGCTAATCTATAAATTTGAGATTTTGTGTTTTTAGATTGCTTATCAATGATTTCAATAATTTCAATAATTTCTATTTTTTTAGAGACTTGAGGAAGCGAATCAAGTTTGTTAATCATAAGATTACTCAATTGTGTATTAACTCTAATACCAAGATTATCCAAATTCGATTTGTTTTCGTCTCTAAAATTGTTATTCAACGAATCCAAAGTATAGTTCAATTGATTAATACTCATCATTGAAGCGGTGTTAGTAATCTCAATTTTTTCTTCTTCTGAATTATCAAATTGTGATAAATCAATATTTATTGTATATTTTTCAAAATATGTTTTTACAAAAGGGACTTTGTTTTGTGAAACATTACTATTTGTTGAAGGAGAAACATCTTCATAATAATTTCCATTAAAAAGATGAAGTTGCAAAATACTTGAATTGTCATCTGTTTCTAATTCACCCTTTTCAGCTTTGATAACTGTTTTGTTTTCAAAATTAGAATTAGATTTAATGTGCATGGTCACGTTTTTTAGATGTTGACCACGATCTCCCGTTTTTTCATCAACTTTGATATTAATATTTCCGAGATCATTAAATTGTCCAGCTGTAATTGCCATTGCTGGTTTGGTATGTAAAATATCTTTACGAAGATTTACAAATTTAAATTCAGATTTTGGAGCTACATCATTAACAAACCAAAATGAAATTCCTGCTAAAATTAAAATGAAAATTATCAATGAACGCATCGCGCGTTGTAGAGAAATACCTGCAGATTTCATAGCGGCAAACTCATAATTTTCAGAAAAATCTCCAAAAGTCATAATTGAAGCTAACAAAACAGATAGTGGTAAAACCATCGGAATCATCTTTGGAGAATAGTAAAATAAAAATTTTACAATAGTAAGAACGTCTAAGTCTTTACCTGCTAATTCAGCGATAAAGACCCAGACGCCTTGTAAAACGAATATAAAATATAATATCGCAAATACCGATAAGAATGTTTTTATAAATGTTGTTAGAATATATCGATCAAGAATTTTCACTCTTTATTTAATCTATTTTGTTGATGTAATATTTTGGATACTTTGATTCGGTAAAGGTAAAATGATTTTTCGATAAAGTTTGATTTGTTTTAAATGATTTTACAGTTAATGTTGATTTTGAACCATTTTTGTAAACGTCAATTTTATTGTATATATGTTTTGTTTTACTATCAATCCCTAGTAGTATCTCTTTTACATCTGATTTTCCGGTAGGTTTTAATTTGATGTATTGAATGTTTCTTCCATTTACATTCTGAGAAATATCCCAAGAAAATGTGTATCCCGAATTAAAAAACGTTAATAACTTAGATGGTGTTAAAGATTCGTCTCCGCTTTTCTTTGGATTTTGGATGGTTACTTCTTCGTCTTCTGGATTTATAGTATAAACTTTTGAACCATCAAATATTCTAGTAATTCCCATATAATTCAGAACATATTTATCTCCACTTAAAGTAATATTACCTTTACTATTCTGACCGTTGTTATTCACATCAAAATCGATAGCAATATTATTATATGATTTTACTTTAGTAGTCACTTCATTAAGTAAAGCTTTTGCTTTATCCGAATTTTGTGCATTTACTTGACTAAAACTAATTAAAGTGATAGCTATAAGGGCAAATAATTTTTTCATTAATTGTTGTTGTTTTCGTTATTCAAAAAATGATCAAGAGAAGCTAAATCTGTGATGTTTACAGAACGCGCTTTACTACCTTCAAAAGGACCTACAATTCCTGCAGCTTCTAATTGATCGATAATTCTTCCAGCTCTGTTGTATCCTAATTTCAATTTACGCTGTAATAAAGAAGCAGAACCTTGTTGTGCAGTTACAATAATTTCAGCAGCTTCTCTAAACATTACATCTCTGTCGGCAATATCTATATCAAGACTTGTGCCAGTTTCTTCACCTACATATTCAGGTAATAAATAAGCATCAGAATAACCTTTTTGTGAACCGATAAATTCGGTGATTTTTTCAACTTCGGGTGTGTCAACAAATCCACATTGCACACGAATAGTATCGTTACCTTGTGTAAAAAGTAAATCTCCACGACCAATTAATTGATCTGCTCCTGGACCATCTAAAATGGTTCTTGAATCGATTTTAGAACTTACTCTAAACGCAATTCGGGCAGGGAAATTGGCTTTAATAATACCTGTGATTACATTTACAGACGGACGTTGTGTTGCAATAATTAAATGAATTCCAATAGCTCGAGCTAACTGTGCTAAACGGGCAATCGGAGTTTCAACTTCTTTACCAGCTGTCATAATCAAATCGGCAAACTCATCGACAACCAAAATGATATACGGTAAAAATTTATGTCCGTTTTCAGGATTTAATTTTCGTTGCTTAAATTTCTCATTATATTCTTTAATGTTACGAACCATTGCATCTTTTAATAAAGAATAGCGATTGTCCATTTCAATACATAATGAATTTAAGGTATTGATAACTTTAGTATTATCAGTTATAATCGCTTCGTCTGTATCGGGTAATTTTGCCAAATAATGACGTTCGATTTTATTGAATAAAGTAAGTTCAACTTTTTTCGGGTCAACCAATACAAACTTAACTTCAGCTGGATGTTTTTTGTATAACAACGAAGTTAAAACAGCATTTAATCCAACCGATTTACCTTGACCTGTTGCACCAGCCATCAATAAGTGAGGCATTTTAGCTAAGTCAAATACAAAAGTTTCGTTTGAAATGGTTTTACCTATTGCAATCGGAAGTTCCATTTCTGCATTCTGAAATTTCGGTGAAGATATCAAACTACGCATTGAAACTGTAGTTGGATTTGTATTTGGAACTTCAATACCAATAGTTCCTTTTCCTGGAATAGGAGCAATGATACGAATTCCTAAAGCTGCTAACGAAAGCGCGATGTCATCCTCTAAACTTTTAATTTTAGAGATTCGAATTCCTGCATCTGGAACAATTTCGTACAAGGTTACCGTCGGACCAACTGTTGCTTTAATTTGCGCAATACCAATTTTGTAATTGTTTAGCGTTTCAACAATTCTATTTTTATTTTCTTCAAGTTCAGCCTGATTAATTGTGATTCCTTTCGTGGTATGTTCAATTAAAAGTTCTGACGAAGGAAATTGATATTTAGATAACTCTAAAGTTGGGTCAAATTCTCCAAAATCGGCTACTAATTTATTAGCTAAATTTTCTTCGATGGTTAATTCTTCTTCAACTTGTTCAATGATAAATTCTTCTGTTGACTCTAAAGGAATTTCAATTTGTTTTGGTGCAACTTCTGTTTTTAAATCAAACGAATTGGTATTGTCTAACGAATGAATTGTTGATAATTCAGGTCCTTCGTATGATTTTTTGTCGTTATTTAATTGATGATTTTGATTGTTAAAAACTATTTCAGATTTTGTTTCTTCATCTTCTTTTAAAATAGTTGGTTTGTTAGTTGGCGGAACTATTTCATTTAAAGTTTCTTTTTCTGTTGGGATTACAACGTTTTTAGTTGTTTGATTATCTGTTTCGTTGTTTTTAATTAATTCTTCAGCTTTTGCAATATTTTCGTCTAAAGTGTTTTTTGCACCTTTTACAATATCTGTAAAACGTTCTGGTGACATTTTGATTCTAAAAAGTAAATAAAATAAAATGAAGAAAACAATTAATAAAGTTGTTCCTAAATTTCCTAAATAACTTTGGATATAAGCATTCATTTCAAAGCCAACGTTACCGCCAAGATATAAATGATTTTTACTGAAATGACCTAAAGATACCGACAAAATAATGATTGCAAATAAATCCCAAAAGATTATTCTTCTCAATTTCGAAGCAGGAAATTTAAAGATAAAATAAGCAGAAATACTGATGGATATTTTTACAAAAAGAAATGAAGCGATTCCAAAACCTTCATAAATGAAAAAATTTGCTAAAAAAGCACCTAGTTTTCCAAGCCAATTATCTGATTTAACATTACTATCTCCGATTAAATCAATTACACTTTGATCGTAATTTCCAGTTGAAAAATAGGAAATGAAACTAAGTAATAAAGCAATACCGGTGAATAAAAAAATTGTAGCAATCAAAAAAATTATTCGATTGCCATTAGTTGCTTTTTTAGGTTCCGTTTTAGCCTTACTTGTATTTTGTTTCGTATTCTTTTTGTTATTGTTTGCCATTAAAATAAATTAAATTTTGGTAAATAAATAATTGCAAGGATTATCAATGTACCAAGTGCTGCAAAAGTTACAGCACCAGCTGCAATGTCTTTAATTTCTCCGATTTTTTTGTGATAGTTAGGATGAATAAAATCAGCAATTTTTTCGACTGCTGTGTTTAGTCCTTCTACACTTAAAATTAAAAAGAAAGCCAAAGTTTGAATCATCCATTCGGTTGCTGAAATCTTAAAATAGAATCCAGCACAACTCATGATGAATAATCCGATTAATTGCGTAATTATTGAATGTTCGGTAGTTGCTAGTTTCTTAAAACCAATAAAAGCATATTTGATACTAGCAATTCTTCCCGAAATAAAAGATTGATTTTTTTGTAACATTATTTGGTAGCTTCTAGAGCAGCTTCGTAATTTGGTTCAGTTGTAATTTCAGGAACTAATTGAGAATAAACAACGATTCCTTCTTCATTTAAAACAACAACTGCTCGAGCTAATAAACCTTTTAAAGGGCCATCTGTTAATTCAACGCCATATTTTCTCCCAAAGTCTGATCTAAAGTCAGAAGCCATAATAACGTTGTTTAAACCTTCTGCAGCACAAAAACGATTCTGAGCAAATGGTAAATCTTTTGAAATACAAATGACAACCGTATTTTCTAAAGAACTCAAGTCTTTATTGAATATACGAACAGATTGCGCGCAAACTCCAGTGTCAACACTTGGAAAGATGTTTAAAACTACTTTTTTTCCTAAATAGTCTGTGAAGTTTAAAGCTGATAAATCGGTTTTAACCAATTCGATATTTTCTGCTTTTGATTGATTTTGAGGAAGATTTCCAATTGTATTTAAAGTATTCCCTTTTAAAGTAACTGTTGCCATAATTTTAGTTTTTTATAGTTTCAAAAATAAGGAAATTTAACTTAGTAATGTAATTTTATTTCACAAAAAAGCGCCTTTGAAAAATCAAAGACGCTCAGGAAATATTTGTTGTTTGTTGAATGTTATTTGTCAATCGAACCTAAAACACGTTGCATGAAAGTGTTTAAAGCTTCTTTTTTAGGCATTCCTGCCTTAACCATTTTGTCTACTTCAACAGCACCATACATGTTCGAAATTAATTCGGCAATTACATCTAATTCTTCATCTTTTAATGAAGGAACTTCGCATAATGCTTCTAAAACTTCAATGGTTTCGTTTACGTAATCTTGGTCGTTATCCTCAATAAATTGAGTCAAATGTTTGATGATAGGTAATTTCATAATTAATTAAGCAATTTCGTTAACTAAATCAGCTAAAACTTCAGCTTTATTGGTTTGTGTTTCGTTTACTAATTTTCCGTCAACAAAAGTTGCGAAAGTTGGTAAGTTAGAAACGTTTGCTAATTTTCTTGATTCTGGAAATTTTTCAGCATCAACAATTACGAAAGTAATATCTTCTTTTTCAGTTGACATTTTTTTGAATTTCGGTTTCATGATACGACAGTTTCCACACCATGAAGCTGAAAATTGAACAGCAACTTTGTTATTTCCGTTTACAATTTCTTGTAAATTATCTTGATCTAATTCTAATAACATGATTTTTGATTTTAAATAAAAATCCAAACTCAAGTTAATGAATTTCAAGAATTTGGATTATGTTAGTTAAATGTATTGATTAGTTTAATTTTGCTAAATATTCTGCAGTAGAATTTCTGTCAGCGTGCATTGCTTCTTTTCCTTCTTCCCAGTTAGCTGGACAAACTTCTCCGTGCGTTTGAACGTGTGTGTACGCATCGATTAAACGTAAAAACTCGTTTACATTACGTCCTAATGGCATATCGTTAACTGCTTCGTGGAAAATTTTTCCTGTTTCGTCAACTAAGTAAGTTGCGCGGTAAGTAACGTTTGAACCTTCGATAACCACTTGGTCTAATTCTTCATTGTATTCAGAAGATTCGATATCTAAAATTCCTAAAGCTGTAGATAAATTACGAGTTGTATCAGCTAATAAAGGGTAAGTTACACCTTCGATTCCTCCGTTATCTTTTGCAGTGTTTAACCAAGCAAAGTGAACTTCGTTTGTATCACAAGAAGCACCGATTACCATCGTGTTTCTTTTTTCAAACTCAGCTAAAGCTGCTTGAAAAGCGTGTAATTCAGTTGGACAAACGAAAGTGAAATCTTTTGGATACCAGAATAATAATACTTTTTTATTGTTTTTTGTAGCTTCTTCTAAAACGTTAATTCTTAAATTATCTCCCATTTCAGAAATTGCGTCAACAGTAATGTTTGGGAATTTTTTTCCAACTAATGCCATGATTTATATATTTTAAAGTTAATAATTTCTCTATTTTATTATACTGCAAATTTACGCCTTATGTTTAGATTTTCCTTATCAAGTTGATTATTATTTCTTATTCAAGAATAGAATTTATTTATACTAACTTTTATTTCTATAATGCTATTCTACTTTTTATTTTTATCTTTATTTTAGCCAAGTTGAATGTGTTATTGAAACATTATTATTTAAATAAAACAAACACTGAATGAATTTATTTCGAAAAAAGTCGGTTACCGATATTTTAAATCAACTAGAATCAGACCAAAAAGATAACAAATCATTAGGAAAATATCTTACCCAACGTGATTTAATTTTCTTTGGAATTGCTGCAATAGTTGGTGCAGGTATTTTTAGTACCATTGGAAAAGCTAGTGCCGACGGAGGTCCAGCAGTAATCTTTTTATTTATTTTTACAGCAATGGCTTGTGCATTTGCTGCTTTTGCTTATGCCGAATTTGCTTCGATGGTTCCTGTTTCTGGAAGTGCTTATACCTATAGTTATGTCGCTTTTGGAGAATTGATAGCATGGATTATTGGTTGGGCATTGATTATGGAATATGCCATTGGTAATATTACGTTGGCCATTTCATGGAGTGATTATTTTACTGGATTACTCGATAATATAGGAATTCATTTACCACAATGGATTCAAATGGATTATTTAACTGCAAGTAGAGGATATGCTGATGCAGAAGCTTTGATGTTAAATGGAAAAACATTTGATAATTTGCCTTTGTATCTACAACATGCGCATCAAGCTTGGTTGAGTGCTCCGCAAATTGGCTCGTTTCATTTTGTAGCTGATATTCCTGCCTTAGGAATTATTGTATTGATAACTTGGTTGGTTTATCGCGGAATGAAAGAATCGCGAAATGCGAGTAATATTATGGTTATCGTTAAATTAGCTGTAATCGCATTGGTTTTAATTGTAGGGATTTTTTATGTCGATACATCGAATTGGGATCCATTTGCTCCAAACGGAATCACTGGTGTTTTAAAAGGAGTTTCAGCAGTTTTCTTTGCTTATATTGGTTTTGATGCGATTTCTACAACTGCTGAAGAGTGTAAAAATCCACAACGAGATTTACCACGCGGGATGCTTTGGTCGATTGTAATTTGTACGATTATTTATATTTTGATTGCTTTAGTTTTAACCGGTATGGTGAATTATAAAGAACTAAATGTTGGTGATCCTTTAGCTTTTGTTTTTGATAAATTAAATCTAAAATGGCTTTCTGGTGTAATTGCAGTAAGTGCCGTTGTTGCCATGGCGAGTGTACTTTTGGTTTTTCAGATGGGACAACCACGTATTTGGATGAGTATGAGCCGTGATGGATTGTTACCTGAAAAATTCGCAACCATTCATCCGAAATATAAAACGCCTTCGTTTGCAACTATTGTTACAGGTTTTGTTGTGGCTATTCCAGCTTTGTTTATGAATCTAACCATGGTAACTGATTTGTGTTCTATCGGTACTTTATTTGCGTTTTCATTGGTATGTGCAGGTGTGCTAATTCTTCAAGATAAAGATATTCCTCGAGGTAGTTTTAAAACGCCATATGCAAATGCAAAATATTTTTTACCATTAATTACGATTGGAATTCTTGTTTATGCATTTACAATTAAAAAATCTGATACAATCGCTTTTATAACAAATGCTCCTGAAATTGTACAACCTCATGATTTGGTAACGTCGTTAAATAAAGATGAAGCTACTATTTTGTTAAACTATTTATCTGAAAACGATTTGATTCAAACTACTGAACATTCAGATGATTTAGAATATAATCTAACGTATTTAAAAGAACATTCAAATGCTGATTATGATAATGTAATTGCGCAATCTCCTTTAAGTTTTGAATCTAAATATGAAACCGGATTTGAATTGTTTAAACATAAAATCCCACTTTGGATTTTTTCGTTCTTTATGATATTTTTTAATATTTGGGCAATTCGTAAAAACTTATCATTAATACCGATGTTAGGTTTGGTTTGTTGTTTTTACATGATGGCAGAATTAACCGTTTGGAATTGGTTGTATTTTGGAATTTGGTTGGTAATTGGTTTGGTAATTTACTTCAGTTATTCAAGATTTCACAGTAAACTTAATCTTGATTTAGAAGCTAAATAAATTCTAAAATTTAGATTTTAATTTAGATTCGGAATATCTATAAATAAACAGCAGTCATTTTTGACTGCTGTTTTTTTTATAATAAAATCATGGCTTGAATAGTAAATACTTGATTTGCATTTTTTGGTAGGTAATTAGATTTTTGATATTCGACTGTTACTTTTGCATTTAATCCATCTATATACCAATTCGCGCCTAATTTAAAGTCATTTGCAGCTTTGTCTAGTCCCGTAAAATCCCGAGTTGAATATGCAATATATGGTTGGAATCTGTTTTTGTATTTTGATTCGCCTTCTCTTATTTTTTTAGGAATAAGATAACCAACATGACCGCTAAATTGGTTTCCATTTCCAACAACAAAACCTTGCAAATAACGATCTCCTAAATCAGAGTTTTGAAATTTGGCGTATGCTGTTATGGATGAGCTTTCGCCAATTGGTGCATCGTAAAATAAATCTAATGCGTAGTGTTTTGCATCTTTTGAGATTAAATTACCATTTAAGTTTTCAACAATTGCATCATTTTGACTGAAAAAACCAGCACCAATATTAAATATTTTCTTGCTTCCTAAATAGGTTCCAACTCGATAAGGAAGAAGGTTCGATTCTTGGTCTAAAAATTGATAATCTACATAACCTGAATAAGCATATTTTGCTTTTTGTAATAAAGCTTTTCCTAAATATTTTTCTTCACCAGGATTTAAAATGGTATTCGAATCGCCGTCTAGCGTTGAAACTACAGCATCACTGATTGAAAAACGATAATTGAATTTGTCAATTTTACCTTTTGCAAACATTCCCAAATGATTTAAATATTGGTCTGATAAGCCTAAAGTTGACCAATCTGACCTATTGTTATCAAGTGTTAACATATTTATAGAACCTTGACCATTACCTCGAGAAATACCACCATAATTATGTAAACCTCCACCTAAAGATAAAAAATCAGTTACTTTGTACTGAAGAATCATTTCGTGAAGAAAAATTTGTACATCGTTTCCTTTTCCCATTGGACTTAGATTGTTGTCAGAAATTCCATTCGCGCCAAAATGAGTTAGGATCATGAATTTATCGTTTAACTGTGAATATGCAATTAAACGGGCTCTTTTTACTGAAAAACCATCATTCTGATTATGACCTTCGTAATCTTGAAACCAAGCTTGACCAAATAAAATGAATCGAATGTATTTTTTTCCGTCGTCGTTTAATTTTACCACATAGCCACTCTCATATTCTGATGCGTATTGTGCTTTTATGGATAATGTAGAAAATAAGAATAAAGCTAAAAGTAGTTTTTTCATTAAAGTTGAAATAATTTATTTGATAATTGTTTTTAAAAATACTTCAAAAAATAGATTTGAAAATGAATAAACTTTTGTTTTTGAGTATTTTTATTGATTTGTATAAAAAATTAAGAAATAAAAAAAGATAATAAAAATATTTTAGTCTTTAAAATTTAATAGTATAGTCTAAAACCCATATTTGTGCAAAGTGCGTACTGTTGTTCAAATAACTTTTCGATGAGTTCAAAAATATTATCATATACTTGATAGAGTTTAAAATAATGATAATCTAAAATATTACTAAAAATAGGGGAGTTATTTGTATAGCCAGAAATTGCTTTGGCGCCAGTAATGTCTAAAAAATATTGTGCTGTTTCTTCATCTAAATTTAAATCTTTAGTGTTGGCAAAGTGTAAAATTTTATTATTTAGTTTTCCTTGAAATACTTCGGCGATTTCTTCAAAAGAATATAAATATCCATCGATTTCAATAGTGCCATTTTTTCCTGAAAGAATTAGATAAATCAATTCATATTCTTTGAAATTTCTATCTGTGTAAACTAAAGTTTCCAAACTTTCTTGAAATGATTCAATACTGTCAAAATTTTTATAAACATTTGTAATACCAAAATTTAAAGTTAGTTTTTCTAACATGAAGAAAACGTTTAATTCGGGATTTTCTTCTAATTCGGAAGTGTTTTGTAGGCAATAAAGTTTATAACTCTCTTCTGCAAAATTCATTTTCTAGTTGATTTAATTGGTGGCTGATAAATTATGAAAAAAAAAAATCTATATTTAAAATTTGAGAATAAAAAAAGGAAACAATTTCTTGTTTCCTTTGTTGTAGCGAAGACGGGAGTTGAACCCGTGACCTCAGGGTTATGAATCCTGCGCTCTAACCAACTGAGCTACCTCGCCATAAATTGGTTAATTGTTTTTCAGATTATAATTTAATATTAATTAAACTTTAATTTTTCCTGATTTCAACGGTGCAAATATAGAGACTCTTTCTAGAAAATACAAGCTTTGTGAAAGTTTTTTTTATCTGTAAGATGTTTTTTTTTATTAACTGTTAATACTCAATTCAATGCGTTTTTTTGTTGTAAATTATTCAAGATAAATATTTTTCATCAATTCTAAATCTACTTTTAATACTGCTTTTAAATAATTCTCAACAGATTGATACGTTTCATTGATTGCCTCAAATGCATTTTTTAAATAAGTAGGTTGAACTAAAAATACATCCGCCAAAGCTGGATTTTGAGAAATATACGTTTGATATTTAGTTTTTAAAAATACGTTTGAAAGCATATAATCTGATTCGATTTCATTCCAATTCACATTTAAAGCTTCAAGAATTAATGCTGTAGCAACTCCGGTTCTATCTTTTCCAGCTGTACAATGATAAATAATCGAAGAGTTTTCGTGGTTTTCAAGTACTTTAAAAAAAGCCGAATATTCTTTTATTGCATCGTCACTTAAAACCATTTCTTTATAAAAATTCATTAAAAGAGGTTTAAAATCGGAAATTCCTTTTTGAATTTCTGTCATAAAAGACTCCATATTAGCAGCTAAAATATCCAAGTGAATTTGGTTTTTACATGTGGTAGGAACTTTGTCAATAGATTGAGATCTTTCAAAATCTGTTCTAAAATCTACAACTGTTTGAATGTTTAGTTGAGCTAACAATTCTAAATCTATAGGTTGTAGATTACTTAATTCGTCTGTTCTAAATAGTAAATTGCGTTTTATTGTTTTACCATCTTTTGTAGGAATTCCACCTAAATCTCTAAAATTGAATCCGCCTTTTATCGGTAATATTCTGCTTGTTTCTTGTGTTGTCATTTTAATTTTCTTATACAGAATCTAAAATTACGTTTTTTCTAGTTTATTAATTAAAAAAAATAACTTATTATTGTTTGTATTACAAACTTAATTACTTTTGAGTCATTGTTTTGATTTTCTATTTCTGGGGAATATTTTTAAATAACTTATTATTTAAATGAAGAGTTTATAATTTTGTATGTAAAAACATTATTAAAAAAAACATTTATTGTTTTGTGTTTACTTTCAATTTAGAAAACATAGTCGTTATTTTAGTAGAAATTTAATATTTAAATGTATCTCATTTTTCATTCAATGTTATGATATATGTATGTAGTATCGAGTTCGTATTTATATTTGACTTTATTAAATTTAAAAACAGATATTTTTAGTTTTGAGGGATTATATGCTTCTAACTCTTCACTCGAACGAATTGTCCATAAACCTTCTTTTTCTTTTTCATATTCTGGATTTTTCAAGTAATCCAAAAATGCTAATTTGTAATAATTTACATGTTGATTTAAAAATAAACCAGCCAAACATCCGCCCGTTCCACAAGCTTTTAAATTTACTAATACATCTTTCTTTCCATCTGCATTAAAGTCTTCAATAGTGGTTATTTCAGTTTGAGAAGTTATTTCTACAAATTCGAAATTTTTAGGTGGAATAATTTTGACATAATTTTCATCAAGTTTTTTAATTAACATAAATAGACTATCGTCGGAATTGTTGGTTAACAATTCTTTAGATAAGGTTTGAAATTTCTTTTCGTCGATAGTATCAGTTTCTTTTTGTTTAGCTACTGCGCATTTGTGAGTGTACGAAGTAAAATTTAGAAACGTTAAAGCTAAAATTGCAATAATCTCTTTCAATTTTGTTTTTTTATAAAGATTTCTTCTTCAATTCTTTTTAAGAAGTATTAATTCTAGAAACAATTATGATTGCTTATTTTTTTAACATTAACAAATTTAATAAAAACAAAAGTAAAAAGCATTTTACATTATATAAAATTCAAAATTAGTCAAATTTATTTCGCCGATTAAATGAAACCACCAACCTTTGCTCCTAATTGTTTATAATTAAAGAACAATCGCTCCCTCAATCTTTATTTGTTCCAAAAATGTTTCATCGTGCGATACAACAATCAATGTTCCTTGATATTCGTTGATGGCAGTTGTTAAAATTTCTACATTCTGAATATCCAAATTATTAGTTGGTTCGTCCAAAATAATAATGTCAGGCGATTTACTATTAATCATCAAACAGCAAAGTAACAAACGCATTCTTTCGCAGCCACTCAACGCATTGCACGATTTATCCCAATCGTCTTTTGAAAACAAAAAGCGGTTGAGTCTGATTTTAATTTCGTGTTCTGGCATTGCCGTAATATTAAATTGTTGCGCTTGTGCATAAACACTCAATTTATTGTCGAGCAAAGAATAATCTTGGTCAATATAAACCGTTTTGTTATCTGCCTTGTAAATTGTTCCTATTGGAGTTTCAATATCACCTAAAATAAGCTTGATTAAAGTTGTTTTTCCAGCACCATTTTTTCCTTTCAAAGCCATTCTTTCGCCACTTGCAATTTCAAAATTCAAATGATTGTTCCAAAGAAGTTTTGTATCGTAAGCAAAATTAAGATTGGTTGCCCTAAACAAAACTTTTCCTTTATGCAAGGCAGAGTTATCAAATCCAAATTTCATTTTATCAATATCGGGTAGGGAAGTGCGAAGCTCGTGCAAGTCTTGCGTTATGCCACCGATTTTTTCTGCATGAACACTTTTTAATTTGGAACTGCTATTTTCAGCATTGTTTCGCAAGGTGTTCATCATTATGCGTGCAACACCCGATTTTTCTTGTTTACCTTTTCCGCGACTGTCTAACTTTTGTTGTCGTTCTATAGTTTCGCGCTCTTTTTCTTTCGCTTTTCGCAAGGCTTTTTCTTTACTTTGAATATCTTGAGTTAAGGCATTATTTTCAATTTGCTTTTGTTTCTTATAAAAATCGTAATTGCCGCCGTACACTTTAATTCCGTGTTTATTTAACTCACAAACGCTGTTCAATAAATTGAGCAATTTTCTGTCGTGACTTACAACAATCAAGGTGCTTTTAGTATTTTGAACAAATTGATATAAGATTTCTCTACTTGCAATATCCAAATGATTGCTCGGTTCGTCTAACAAAATTAATTCGGGTTGATGAATAGAAATTCCCGCCAAAAATACTTTTGTTTTCTGTCCACCACTTAAGGTTTCCATTTTTAGCGATAAGTCCAAATCATCTAATTGCCAATAGTTCAAGGCTTCTTTGCAACGCTCTTCGATGGTCCAATCATCATTCAGTAAATTGAAATTTTCTTCGCTTGTATTTCCGTTTAAAATCTCTTTCAAAGCATTCAATTTGTCTTCAATTCGCAATGCTTGCGCAATGGTTAAATGATTGAATTGTCCAAAAATTTGTGGAACATAATACGGCTTGCTTTCAATGTTTAATAAACCGTTTGAAGCTTGTAATTCTTGAGCGATAATTTTGAGCAAAGTAGATTTTCCTACTCCGTTGTTGCCGATTAATGCAGTCTTTTCGCGATTGTTTACTGTTAAATTGATGTCGCTAAACAGTAAATCTTTGTTTTGATGTATATATGAAATGTTTTGTAAAATAACCATAATTTCTTTCTTAAAAGATGAAACAATTAACAACACGCTTCCAATTTTGGTTGCTGTTCTGAATTTGTCTGAAAGAAATTATTTTTTACATTTTATCTTGTATAGATTTTTGAGTGGTACAAATATAGTTTTTTTTGATGGGTTTGTTATGTAAAATTGAAATTATGATGATGTGTTAAATAATAAATTTATTGAAAATCAAATAGCCTTATAATTTGCCTTTTATTTATAAATTGTTTTTTGATTTTAAAAATGTTTTTCAAATGTTTTCCCATTAAATTTATAAACAGCACCTTCAGCCATTCCAAATAGCAAATTTTTGTTTTGGTCTTGGTAAATGCTCCAAATCATTTGAGAGTTTAACTTTGAATCAATTTTATAATTTGTTAACGTTTTACCGTCAAATTTCCAAGCTCCTGAATCTCTATCTCCAAACCAAATATTTCCGTATGAATCTTCTTCTATAGCAAAAACAGATTGCAATCCTGTGTTTTTATTGAATTGTTCTGATTTAGTATTAGTTTTAAATTCGTTAATAGGAATTAATTTTTTTTGTTCTTTTGAAAAATGAATTATAGAATCTCCTTTTAAAAGTATTACACCAATTCCATTATTTCCAATCCAAATTTGACCCTTTGAATCTGCTAACACACTTCTGATATGCAAATATTCATCATCTTTTAGATTTAATTTATAGTTATCAAAAATATGTACCAAATTACCATCATAGTTAAATAATGCAGCGTAGGTTGCAATCCAAATTTTACCGTTTTTATCTTTTGAAATACCAGTTACGCCATAACTATTGTAATAATCTTTATTTTTAGGTTTTGGAAAAATAAGATATTTCATATGCTCGCCGTCAAACCGATTTACACCGTCTTCTTCTCCTGCATAAAACCATAAATCTCCGTTGGTTTCATTCCAATTAAAAATTGGATTATTAAAACTTGTTGTGTAGGTTTTAATAGTTCCGTTATCATATACACTTATTCCTTTTGCTGTTTCAATCCAAATTTTACCATTTTTATCTTCCTGAACAGAACGAACTTGGTTATCAAATAGACCTTCTTTGTTTTTAAAATATTCAAATGATTTACCATCATATAAACTAAGCCCTTCATTATGACTTCCAAACCAATAATTGCCTTTACTGTCTTGAAAAATAGCACGTATTCCTGAAGTAAATTTTAAGGTATCGGTTTTTGAATTCGTTTCCAACTTTGGTTTAGTTATTTCTTGTTCAGTAGATTTCTTTTCAAAACAAGAAACGTTTAGTGACAATATAAAAATCAAGAAAATCAATTTTATTTTGTGCATTTTTGTTATTATGGATTGATAAACAGTGTTTTGTAATTTACATAAATTTAAAAAATAAAATTGAAATAATAATGTGTTGGTTTGTTTTGGCGTGATTATTTGAATTAAAAATTTAATTTCTTGTGAAGTTAAATCGAAAGTTTACTACTCAATTCATAATTTGCTAAAACTCTATTTAATGGCAGACTATATTAAAAAATCTGAATATCTATTTTCTATAGAATTTAAATCTTTTTGTAAGTTCTCAATTGTCCAATCCCATTCATCACCAGGTACCCAATTTCCACTTAAAGACATCATTAAGTTTTGCAAAAAACGTTCAAATGATTCTGAATTCAAAGAATCTTCTAATTTAAAATAATAAATTCTGTCATATAAAGTTCTGCATTCTAATTTATTATTTATCCATTTATTTATGAGTAAAACTAATTTCTCGTTTTTTGATAATTTTTCTTTTTCAGTAATACCGAAAGCTGGATATAAATATGGTAATATGTCTGACCTCGTAGGTTTATACAAATTAATTATCTTAATCATAAAATCATTCTTTTCAATTGATTCAATACTATTGATTAATTCATTAGGTAAATTTTCTGGGTAAATTTCTCCAATTTCAAATTCGACAAATATCTGTTTTAAAGTCTTCATTTTTTAACTTGTTATTAATGTGGCTAAGCTTGTTGTATGTGACCAAAATTTAAAGCCCAATCTTTATGATTAACCAAAACTATGTATCGTTTTTTTGTTTTAAATTTAATGAATAAAATAGAGATAGGCGAGTAGAAAAAAAATCATTTGAAAAGTTTATTTATTTATGCTATGACTAGATTTATTTTGCAAATAGTTTTTTTTATTGAATCAATATTTAAGTATTAATTTTTTTAGTTTATAAATTTTTGCTATAGGTATGATTTATAAGTTTTTGAAATGTTAAAATTGTATTATATTTAGTTAATAAATACTAACTCTTATTAAAGATGAATTTAAATGCAAAAGATTATATTTCAGAGCAAGAATTTTGGAATATTATTGAACAATCAGAAAAAGGTAAAAATTTAGAACATATTTTGATGCCAATTACAAGACAAGAAATCATTGGTTATGTTTATTGGTGGATTTATTTCAATAAAATTTCATATCGTCAAGATTTATGGGCAGTTGCCTATACTGTTTTAGGAGGTTGTAGTGATGATGGATTTGATTATTTTAGATTTTGGCTAGTTGCCAGAGGAAAAGAAGTTTTTTACGAAGCATTGGAAAATGCCGATTCGTTATGTAATGAATTTTTAAATTTATCCGATGACGAATATCCAGAAGCAGAAGATTTTGATTATGCTTATATCAATGTTTTTAATCAACGATTTGGTGAAGATTCTTTTTATTCAGATGAAGAATGCGATTTTGATTATACTCGTCCAGAAATTGTTTTTACTTGGAATGAAGATGATGAAGAAAGCATTCGTAATATTATTCCAAAAACATTTGATAAATGGTGGGGAAATGACATTTTCTAAACATTATAAGAAAGTCCAATTAAATTAAAAATTGGACTTTTTTTGTTTTTAAAAAAACTATTTAGCAATTGCTTCGTTCCAAATGGTTACAATTTTTGGAGAATAAAAATAACCTTCTTTTGATAAATCTTGTAGTAAGTTTTGATTTACTTTGTAATTTTTAAATTTCTTTTCGATAATTTTAGTGTACTTTTTTACACTGGAATTATCTCTTAATAAATAATTTGTAAGAATCAATCCAATAACTGTATCAATTTCATTTTCATTTAAATTGAATGCTTTTTCAAAATTAATCAAAGCTTCATCAGGTTTGCCAATTTCTAAAAGACAATAAGCATAATTAGAAAACGCCACATCATTTAACGAATTAAAAGCAATATATGTTTGATAGCAAGGAACAGCTTTGTCATATTTTTTCATCATTTGATAGGCTTGCGCTTTTAATAAAGACTTTTCGCTTTTTTCAATATTTAAACGATAGGCATTATTTTTTGAATTTTTTATGTCATTGTCCATCAATTCAAAACTTTTTTCAAAATAGTTTATCGCCTTTTCTGTTTCACCTTGTTTATATAAAAAATCTGCTAAATTGTAATAAGCTGTATATGAATTAGGAAATTTTTCAATCAATGATTGCATGGTTTTCATCATTTTATTTTTGTCGCCCATATCTTGATAAACAGAAGCTAAATTAAGATAAGGTTCTGAATCTAAAGTATTTTTTTCGATGGCAAGGAGATAATTTTTTTCTGCATTTTTTAAATCTTTTTTTCGTAAAAAATAAAAATTACCTAAATTGTAATAGGCACTTGATTCTTCTGAATTTACATTAATAGCTTTTTTCAAGGTTTCAATAGCCATATTCACTTGATTGTTATCAGCATATGTGATTCCTAAATTAACAAGTAATTTGTAGCTTTTTGGATAGTTTTTAATTCCTTTTTCTGCGATTTCTAAAGCTTTTTGGTATTGATTGGAATTAGATAAAAACGAAACGTAATCTATATAAAATTGTTCAATAGAAAGATTACTTTCTTCAGCTAAATTGAAATATTGTTGTGCTTGATTGTCATCATTTAATTGCATATACATTTTTGCAAGTACATAATATGCTGTTGTTTGCTCTGGATTTAATCTTACAGCTTCTAAATAATCGTCTTTGGCTTCTTTATATTTTTGTAAATTTTTATAAGAATTTCCTCTATTATGATATAAAATTGCATATTTCGGATTTTTAATAATTCCTTTTGTATACATTTCAAGCGCTTTTTCTTCATCATCAAGTTCAGTATAACAAATACCCAGTTGATTATAAGCTTCAACAAATTCTGGATTACTTTCGATTGCCTTTTCTAAATAAGGAATTGCAGTTTTATAATCTTTTCTTTTCATGGCATCATAACCTTGATTATAAAAAGGAACATGTGTTTCAAAACCATTTTCAATAGCTTTTTTATATGCTAAATCAGATTCTTCTTTTCTACCTAAATCTTTATATAAAAGCGCTAAATTGTTATATACTTGTTTGTTTTCTGGATTGAGTTCAATGGCTTTATTAAAACTTTTTAAGGCGTCATCATATTTTTTTAAACCCTTGTATGCACTACCTAAATTTTGATAAAAATCAGAATCTTCAAAACCATACTTTTGTGCAAGTTTGAAATCTTTTAAGGCTTCGTCATATTTATCCATATCTAAATAAACGCTACCTCGATTGTAGTAAATCAATCCATCTTTTGGACTTAACGAAATAGCTTTGTTGTAATCTAAAAGCGCATTTGTATTATCTTTTTTATCGCTATATATATTTGCTCTATTGCTATAATATCCAGCAAAATTAGGATTTATATCAATCGATTTGTTTAATAATTCAAGTGCTTTTTCTTTGTTATTTGTATAATAATATGCTAATGATCCATAAAAATGAATATCGGCTTCAAATTGTTCATTGTCTTTCATAATTTGAGAATATTCTTCCATCGAATCGAAGTATGTTTGATAAACACGAATTGCTGTATCGAATTTCCGTTCATCAATTAGAGTAGTTAAAAAATTATTATAATAACGCGCATTTAGTTTTTCAAATTGCAACATTTTCTCATATGCTAGAAGTGCTTCATCGTTCTTTCCTAAAAAACTTAATGAATTTGCTTTTAGGTCATACAATTGGTCATTTTCGTCATCAAGTTTTAAACCTAAATTAGCTGTTGTAATTACATTTTCATATTCTTTGAGATAAGCAAATATATAAGCTTTCAAAACATAGTTTTCAATCGATGTTGAGTCTTCATTTATAGCTTTATTAATGTTGATTAAAGCTTCTTTGTATTTTTTGTTTTTGTATAATTCAAAAGCGATTCTATAATAATCTGTATCATCATCAGTTTTTACTTCAACAGCAGCTGATTCAACTGTTACTTCTTCTGTTGTGGTTACTTGTGCTTGTGCTTGTGCTTGTGAAAATGTAGCAAATACAGAAAATAATAATAATTTGATTTTTTTCATTTTATGTTTTTGTGTTGGTTTTTTAATGTAAAAACTATTAATAATTTACATACTAAGTTAAATATTTTATTAATTGATTTGTTTTTTTAAAAGAGATAATTTGTTTTCCTTTTAAATTCATATCATAATAAATCGTATTTTTGAGAAAAACGAATTAAATCATGAGTATTCAAAATGCATTATTAGTTGAATTAGAACGTGAGAAAAATAACACCTTACGTATATTAAATAACTTGCCAAACGATAAGTTTGATTACAAACCACATCCAAAATCGATGTCTTTAGGCGAATTAACAAATCATATAGTTGAATTACATAACTGGGTTGAATTGGCTTTAGAGCGCGATACGTTTGATTTTCATACAGATTACACACCTTCAACATTAGAAACTGTTGAAGAACTAAAAGAGGCTTTAGAAGATGGTTATTTACGTAACATAACGTTAATTGAAAATTTAACAGAAGCTGATTATTTTAAAACTTGGACTTTGAAAGCTGGTGAACATGTTATTGTTTCGTTACCAAAAGCAGGTGCATTACGTTTTATAATCAACAATCATTTGATCCATCATCGTGGACAATTAAGCGTTTATATGCGTTTGTTAGATATTCCGGTTCCAGGAATTTACGGACCATCTGCTGATGATAAATAATATTTATATCTAAAGTTATAATTACAAATTCAACTTACTAACAAAATTGATTTAAAAAAAAAATTTTTTTAAGAAAATTCCGTATAAACAGTAGTAGGTTTTTCTTGCTACTGTTTTTTATTTCAAAATTAAACACGTGAGTAAACGATTGAAATCTCACAACCTAATTTTTTTCTGAATTCATCAATAAATTGTTCCGTAAAATTAGACCAATACCAAAAGGTAAACCCCAAATTACTAAATCCCCATGTTGGCACAAATGTAAAGTAATGAATATTAGATGATATATTACAAACAGGGCATTTAATACTATCTTTTTCTTTGGACCAATTATCTAAAAAACTCCAATCTTTCAAAGCAATATTCACTTTACATTTTGGACATATACACTCTTCAAGACCATATTCTCCTGCATGAAATATCTCATTTCTTAATGTAATTTCAAGTCCATTAACTATTAAATTAAAGGGTAAATCTCTTGGAAAATTGGTTACTGTCGTAGCGCCCTCCGATATTGCATACCCTTCTTCCGAACTCAAAATGCAATCTGAAAGTGTTGGCTGAACGACATCTTGATTCTGCAACCAATCTAATATTTCCTTAGCTTTTTTATGATTTTCTGGATAGTTAGATATTTTTGGCACAATTGAAATGCTGTTATCGCTCATCATGAATTATTTAAAAAATATTAACACTTACGTTAAGTATAGATTTTTAATTGGTTTAAACAATGATTATTGCCATAAAAACTTTGCGGTTTTACCTTCTTTGCAATCAAATAAAAAACCTGTCCCTCCAGCAAAATTCATTGAAGTTTCGTAAACTGGCCCTTCTTCTAATTGAGCTACAAATCGCATAGGTTTATCACAACAATCACAATTAGGTGTTTCATCGGCCTGCATCCACATAGGTTCTCCAAATAAATGTCCTAATAAAGTTCTAGGACCACCATCCCAATTATCATAAGCAACATCGTAACTTGCACAATCTTGTTCAACAATATTGACTCCATATTCAGTCGTTCGAAGTGCCACATCTGAATTATTTGGAAAAACAAATTCAACAGCACTATCATCAATAATAATTGCTTTATTTCCGCCAGCATTAGCATCCCAATCTTCGCACATGCCCGGATTACTTTGGCATTGAAAAATTAATTCGTAGCCCAAATCTGTTTTAATTTTACCTTGAAATTGCATTTCCTTTTGGCAATATTTACAAATTGGCCATTCAAAACTTGTATTAACTAATTTTACTGGATTACCTCCAAAACTTGTTTCAGTTAATAGATTCGTTTTATTTGCATCATAAACTATTAGCTTCATCATATTATCTTATATTTATTGTTAATCATTGAATTTTTACATGAATACATTGTATTTTATACCTAAATAATTTTTAGTATAGTTAACTATGTTAGAATAAATAGATTTGATTAAATGGATATTGTCATTTAAAAAAGGAGTTAAATTTTTAGCACTTGCTTTGATTTTTACAAAGAGTGAATTTGGTTCAGATCTAAAATTTTACTTTTTGAATAGTTAATAATTTTTACCAAATTTTGGCTATAGGTAAATAATAAAAAGTTGTATCGACCTCTTCCTGCCATGGTGCTTGATGAAAACACCAATATTCAGGGATATTATCAAACCATCGGACTCTATCTTTACTTCCCCATTGATAGCTAACGTTATAATCAACATCATTACTAGTAATAGTACCAAATATAACTGGTGTACTACCACCAGAAACGCCATTAGTATATTGAACAGCTTTTTCTAATTTTAATGAAGTACCTTTGGGGATTTCAATAATTTGTTCTACATCATCTGATTCTATTAATCGATGAAGATATTCCCAATCTGGATGTCTATTGTCCATTAAAATATATGGATAGTTTTTATCTTCCATACTGTTATATGTTTTATATTTAAACAACTTCATATTATTGTTTAATATTACCGTTTTACCTACCCATTCTTTAAAAGGGGCATATTTATTAAGGCTCGTCGTTTTTGTTTTAACTGTTTGATAAAGCCAAAAAATAAAAAGTACTATTACAGAAAATACGACTATTCCAATTATTTTACCTACTGACATAAATTACTATTATTTGTTGTTTTTTATCGTTTCAAGAATTTTCTTCAAATACATATGAATATATGGGCTGATATAAACAAATTCCCCATCTTTCATGACAATGCTTCTCTCTTTCCATTTAGATGTTTGGTCTAATATCAGGATTTCACAAAAATCGGAAACTTTTAATTCTGAATGATTCCCAGTTCCCCCAAGTACACCAGGGTGTATAGGATTGAGATAAACATAAAAATCACCTATTGGATAGAATGGATTATCACTATACATTTGTCGGTACGTGTTGGTTTGTCCTTGATCCAAAATGAATTTCACAATGGTTTCAAAACCTTCCTTTGTTAGTTCTGTATTATTCTCGGCTTCACTACCTAAAGAATCCAATTGTATAGATATTATTTCGGATCGATTTATCAAATGATTATTATAATCGAACTTAATGCCCTCGTTTGTGATATACGTTTCTTTCGATTTATCGGGTTGAATTACAATGTTATATTTTTCTCCCGGAATAAAGTTAAAATCAAAATTAGATTCTAATTGATATATAGCATTAGGTTCAAATTCTATATTCTTTACTTTAATACTTTCAGATAAATCTCTGTCAACTTTAAATCCGGTTATCAATCTTGAGCGTGTTTTGTTTTTATTGTAATACTGCGCTGGACCCGTTTCTTTATAAAAAGTACCAATAAAAGTAATTCTAATTTCTTCGTATTTATCCATAGTTTTATTATTCAACGAATCATGAGCGATCTGAGCAAACATTTTTTGATGTATGCTAAGGTTAATAATTATATAAATGAATATATAGCGCATAATTATTGAATTTTAAATTTCCTTTTGTTTTTTTAATTCGTTTTTGATTTTTCATTTATTTTTTAGGAATAAAGAAAAGCATGATAAAGATTACGAATTGAATAATGAATAAAGCTAATCCGATTGCAATTGTTTTTCCAGCTATTTGTGATAGCTTTTGATCATGCTCTCTGTTGATTTCTACTTCTTGTATAAGCTTTTCTTTCTCACATTCAGAAATATCTATTCTTTCTTTAATTTCTTCGATTTTTGCATGATGAATATTGATAGATTTGAACGACTCTTTTGTAGGAATTAAAATTATATTAATATGATTTTTTAACAGCAAAAAAATTATAATCAATGTTGATAGGCTAAGCAATATTAATATTATTTTATTCATAAATATTTTTTAATGATTATTTACATTTTTTGATTATAGTATTCTATAATCCAATTTTTTGTAGCAGATTTAATTTCTTTTTTTAGAGCTTTTCGTACTTCTTTTTCTAATTTCTTTTGCTCAAGTCCTAGTACAAAATTAGCATTGAAATTTCGTTCTATTAATCCCATATAATCTTTAAGTGCTTCTTTTTCAAATTCAGTTTTAGGTTCTTTGTATATAAAATCCATTCCTATATGTCGACCATTAAAATACTCCTCAAAATAAATTTCATTCTTTTCAATATCTTCATAATCATCAGAGAAAATATTATCTTCAATAAAAATTTTACTATCTAATTTTACAAAGTTTCCATTTTTATCTATTGTATAAACATCTTTTTTGAAGCCATAACGCTGAAACGTGACATTTGTTTGATTTGCCCAATAACTATAAATAACAATAGTATTTTTAATTATTTTATGTTTTCTTATTTCTAATAATCTAATACCACATTCATCATCATGCACTAATGAACTATGTTCTAAAACAGGTTTATCATTTACACTTATAATAAGTATAGTATCGGTACCATTACGTTCAAATTTTCCAGGGAAAAGATCATAATGATCTACACTATTTAATGTATTGAAAGTAACTTCATATCCATTTATTTTTACTTTCTCTACTTGCCCATAAAGAAATATTGGCAGAAAGTAAATAACGAAGATTACAAATTTTTGCATAATTTGTTAGATAAATATTTAAGAAAGACTTTTCTTATTCGATAATAAATTTTTTTGGAAAGTTGTCAATGTTTTCAATATCAAAATATTGATCTGTAACTTGAAATCGATTTTTTTCATACATTTCGATTATTTTTTCAAGAAACATTTCAAGTGTTGGAGCAATTACATTACGGTCATTATCAACATGCCAATATTCAATCAACTGACCTTGCTGTTCAGTAAAAATACCTTTTAAGTCATAGCATATACTGTCACCACCACCGTTTTGAAAAATTGGAATCCAATTTTCATTCCACCAATTTTCGATTTCAAAATCAAAACCAATCATTTCTGTTAGTTCAGAAGCGTCAAATAGCGCCTGTTCTAAAGGGATAAAACAAGAATTATTTACAAATGCTTTATGACAATTTGAATTTTGTCCATTTTTCCATTTATATAAAGTGCGTAAATCTTTAGGGATTACAATTTTATAATATTCTTCGAGTTTATTTAACTGCGAATCATTTAATGGTGCGTTTAATTCTGAATAATATTCAGGTCTTGTTTTTAATAAACATTTTTCTAATTTTTGAATTTTTTCATTCATTTTTTAGTGATTTGGTAGTTAGTTTATTTTAGAGCATTGAATTTTAATGCGTTATTTTAATATGTAATTAAAAGTTGTATTTTCGAATTCAAAACAGTTAAATTTATTTTTGACCTTAAAATTAATGAATTTAATTTAAATAGATTAGTTTTATGAAATGATTGAGTTAAATATTTATGTTAAAATATTGTAAATAAATATTATTTTAAGTTTTTTATTATTCCGTTAATTTGATTCAAATGTCTAATTGTGTGATTAATGAAAAACTGAAAAGTGTCACCTAGTTTTAACTTTATTAAACTAGAAATTGAAATATCTATTCTTACCTTATTCAAGCTTACATTTTTTGAGTTGTTTAGCAATTTTAAAAGTTGGATTTGTTGTTGAATGAATTTATAAATAACGTTTTTGTCGAGTTTGCTGTTTAAAGTATCTTAGTCTTTAAAAGTTCTCATCTTGTTTAGCTTTTCTTTTGGTAACATAATTTTAGAAAAATAGCTACCAAAAATCCCACTTATAAATTCTGTCTCAAATTTAGAATTAGAGTTTTTGCTTTTACTTTCTATTTGTGGTAAATAAAAATCACCGTACAAATTTAAATGTTCTAAGCATTCTAAAACGCTCCATGAACTTGAATTTTCTTTCCATGTCAATGTAGAAAAATCATGTTTTTTTAGCTTTTCAACTCGATTTAGATTTTGTTTTGTTGTTTCTAAAAGAGATTGTATTAATATTTCTGACTGCATAATTTGAAGTTTTATGCTAAGTTCTGAAAAGTTACTTTTTTAAATCTTGATTGTAGTCTAGATTTTTTTAATCTTGATAAAGTTTCTGCACTCATACGTAAATAATTAGCAATATGTCGATTTGGAATTTCTTAAAAAAGTTTAGAGCTTCGATTTAAAACACGTTGATATCTTTCTTTTGGTGAATTTGTCAAGATGTCAATTTCTCTTTGCATTTGCTGTACGACTAAATTCTCTAAAATAGTAGTCCATAAAATTCTATTGTTATTTCTTTTTCAGAAAGTTGAATAATTTTTTCCATTTTATTATTTTTTGAAAATGATTAATAATCAAGATAAATATTTTATATAAATATATGAGTAAATTTCTTTTTAAAAGATTTGATTTTTTAGGCTTTGAAATAAACTCATCAAAAATTTCAAAAAAATTTATAATATCAATACTTGGCTGCTTAACTTTAAGAAATGTGTTTTTTAATCCGATTTAAGTTTTATTTTAAAGATGTTTTTTGTTTATTATTCCAAAATAAGATGATTTTTTTTTGATTTATTCAAATTTTCAAAATCCCCTATGTTTTTTTTAATTTGTTTGTAATTATAATTTACAATTTCTAATTCTACCTATTAACACATTTTCAAATTTCACATTCGTGTATCTATGGTAATTCAAAATTTTATTTGTCATTCCAACGATAGGAGTAATCCTCTCAATACTCAAAACTTTAGTCTGGCTACTAATTTAAATCTCCAAATCAACACATTTCCAAATTTACCTCCGTGCATCTGTGGTAAAATTAAATTTTATATTGTCATTTCGGCGACAGGAGAAATCTTTCTCAATACTCAAATCACTAGACTCATTACTAATTTTAATTTTCAAATCTCCAAATTATTGAATTTTTAATTTTAAATATTTCAATTCCAGTCAACTAAAAAATAATCAAAAAATAACTTCAAAAAAGCTTGTTTGGCATAGAAAGAAGGCGGTATATTTGCACCGTTGAAAAACAGAAGTTCATACAAATCACTAAAAACAAATTTAAAAATTAACAAAAATAAATTTGGAAGATAAGGATTAAAGGTTGTAGTTTTGCAATCCGATTCTGAAACAAGAAACGACGCAGAAGTTCTTTAAACGTTGAAAAATCTTTCAAAAATATTATCAAAATAAATTTGCGAGATTCAAAAAGAGTTTCTACTTTTGCAACCGCTTAGAAGATAAGCGAACAATAGAGAAGACAAGTTCATAGACATATTGGATTAACAGAGAATTAAAGAGTAAGGTTATTCTTTTAGAGATAAAAGAAAATCTTGAACGAACATCAAAAAATATTAAAAATTATACGATGAAGAGTTTGATCCTGGCTCAGGATGAACGCTAGCGGCAGGCCTAACACATGCAAGTCGAGGGGTAGGCATCTTCGGATGTTGAGACCGGCGCACGGGTGCGTAACGCGTATGCAATCTACCTTTTACTAAGGGATAGCCCAGAGAAATTTGGATTAATACCTTATGGTATTACGAATTGGCATCGATTTGTAATTAAAGATTTATTGGTAAAAGATGAGCATGCGTCCCATTAGTTAGTTGGTAAGGTAACGGCTTACCAAGACGATGATGGGTAGGGGTCCTGAGAGGGAGATCCCCCACACTGGTACTGAGACACGGACCAGACTCCTACGGGAGGCAGCAGTGAGGAATATTGGTCAATGGAGGCAACTCTGAACCAGCCATGCCGCGTGCAGGATGACGGTCCTATGGATTGTAAACTGCTTTTGTACAGGAAGAAAAAGTACCACGTGTGGTATATTGACGGTACTGTAAGAATAAGGATCGGCTAACTCCGTGCCAGCAGCCGCGGTAATACGGAGGATCCAAGCGTTATCCGGAATCATTGGGTTTAAAGGGTCCGTAGGCGGCTTTATAAGTCAGTGGTGAAAGTTTGCAGCTTAACTGTAAAATTGCCATTGATACTGTAGAGCTTGAATTTTTGTGAAGTAACTAGAATATGTAGTGTAGCGGTGAAATGCTTAGATATTACATGGAATACCAATTGCGAAGGCAGGTTACTAACAAACAATTGACGCTGATGGACGAAAGCGTGGGTAGCGAACAGGATTAGATACCCTGGTAGTCCACGCCGTAAACGATGGATACTAGTTGTTTGGCTGCAAGGCTGAGTGACTAAGCGAAAGTGATAAGTATCCCACCTGGGGAGTACGAACGCAAGTTTGAAACTCAAAGGAATTGACGGGGGCCCGCACAAGCGGTGGAGCATGTGGTTTAATTCGATGATACGCGAGGAACCTTACCAGGGCTTAAATGTAGATTGACGTATTTGGAAACAGATATTTCTTCGGACAATTTACAAGGTGCTGCATGGTTGTCGTCAGCTCGTGCCGTGAGGTGTCAGGTTAAGTCCTATAACGAGCGCAACCCCTGTTGTTAGTTGCCAGCGAGTCATGTCGGGAACTCTAGCAAGACTGCCAGTGTAAACTGTGAGGAAGGTGGGGATGACGTCAAATCATCACGGCCCTTACGTCCTGGGCCACACACGTGCTACAATGGCCGGTACAGAGAGCAGCCACTGGGTGACCAGGAGCGAATCTATAAAGCCGGTCACAGTTCGGATTGGAGTCTGCAACTCGACTCCATGAAGCTGGAATCGCTAGTAATCGGATATCAGCCATGATCCGGTGAATACGTTCCCGGGCCTTGTACACACCGCCCGTCAAGCCATGGAAGCTGGGGGTGCCTGAAGTCGGTGACCGCAAGGAGCTGCCTAGGGTAAAACTGGTAACTAGGGCTAAGTCGTAACAAGGTAGCCGTACCGGAAGGTGCGGCTGGAACACCTCCTTTCTAGAGATGGTTCAAGTCTCTTACTCTTTACTGTTGATTCAAAAAAAAATAAAATACAGAGTCTCGTAGCTCAGCTGGTTAGAGTACTACACTGATAATGTAGGGGTCGGCAGTTCGAGTCTGCCCGGGACTACAATTTTAATTACGAATTAGAAATTACGAATTAAAAGTATTTTATTACAAAGGAAATTTTAGAAGTTGAGAGGTTATGAATTATAACATTCGTAATTCGTAATTCACAATTAATAAAAATTGGGGGATTAGCTCAGCTGGCTAGAGCGCCTGCCTTGCACGCAGGAGGTCATCGGTTCGACTCCGATATTCTCCACCAGATGGTATCAAGATGATAGTATCAAGAATTAAGATCAAGTCTTAATGCTTTATACAAAAATCTTAATACTAATAAAAGTTCATTGACATATTGAGATACAAATTAAAAAGTAGAAAAATATTAGAAATAATATAAGCACAAAATTAGTCGAAAGACGAAAGTCAAAAAGTTAAAAGTCTTCTGACTTTAGACCTTAAGACTTTCAACTTGAAGACTGAAATAGAGCACAATAAGCAAAATAAGGGCGTATGGGGAATGCCTAGGCTCTCAGAGGCGAAGAAGGACGTGATAAGCTGCGAAAAGCTACGGGGATTGGCACACACGAATAGATCCGTAGATATCCGAATGGGGCAACCCACTATGTTGAAGACATAGTACATCGATAGATGAGCAAACCCGCTGAACTGAAACATCTAAGTAGGCGGAGGAGAAGAAAACAAAAGTGATTCCGTAAGTAGTGGCGAGCGAACGCGGATTAGCCCAAACCAATGTTGTTTCGGCAATATTGGGGTTGTAGGACCACGATATTTTAAGCAAAGCGAATTAGAATAACCTGGAAAGGTTAACCGTAGAGGGTGATAGTCCCGTATAGGTAAGCGATGTATTAGATAGTGGTATCCTGAGTAGGTCGGGGCACGTGAAACCTTGATTGAAACTGGCGGGACCATCCGCTAAGGCTAAATACTCCTGAGAGACCGATAGTGAACCAGTACCGTGAGGGAAAGGTGAAAAGAACCGTGAATAACGGAGTGAAATAGAACCTGAAACCATACGCTTACAAGCGGTCGGAGCCCATTCGTTGGGTGACGGCGTGCCTTTTGCATAATGAGCCTACGAGTTACCGTTGCTGGCGAGGATAAGTGATTCAGTCACGGATCCGAAGCGAAAGCGAGTCTGAATAGGGCGCATGAGTCAGTAATGGTAGACGCGAAACCGTGTGATCTACCCATGGACAGGTTGAAGCTGTGGTAACACACCGTGGAGGACCGAACCCGTTGACGTTGAAAAGTCTTGGGATGATCTGTGGGTAGGGGTGAAAGGCCAATCAAACTCGGAAATAGCTCGTACTCCCCGAAATGCATTTAGGTGCAGCGCTTATAGAGTTTATTAGAGGTAGAGCTACTGATTGGATGCGGGGGTTTCACCACCTACCAATTCCTGACAAACTCCGAATGCTAATAAATGCTTATAAGCAGTGAGGGCATGGGTGCTAAGGTCCATGTCCGAGAGGGAAAGAACCCAGACCATCAGCTAAGGTCCCCAAATGTATGCTAAGTTGAAAAAACGCGGTTTGTTTGCATAGACAGCTAGGATGTTGGCTTGGAAGCAGCCATTCATTTAAAGAGTGCGTAACAGCTCACTAGTCGAGCGAACGAGCATGGATAATAATCGGGCATAAGTATACTACCGAAGCTATGGATTTGACATTTAGTTGTCAAGTGGTAGGGGAGCATTCTAAACTGGGTAGAAGGTGATAGGCGACTATTGCTGGACTGTTTAGAAAAGAAAATGTAGGCATAAGTAACGATAATGCGGGCGAGAAACCCGCACACCGAAAGACTAAGGTTTCCTGAGCTATGCTAATCAGCTTAGGGTTAGTCGGGACCTAAGGCACACCCGAAGGGGGACGTCGATGGCCAACGGGTTAATATTCCCGTACTTGTTATAGTTGTGATGGAATGACGGAGTGATGAAAGCACCGCGAACTGACGGAATAGTTCGTTGAAGTACCTACCTATATCTTTAATAGTAAAATGCGTTAAGGATGGGGAAATACGATAGTACTGAGCGCCTTCGGGCAATTAGATAGTGTGCCTAAGGGCTTCCAAGAAAAGTTTCTAAACCTAGATTATAACAACCCGTACCGTAAACCGACACAGGTAGTCGAGGAGAGAATCCTAAGGTGCTCGAGAGATTCATGGCTAAGGAATTAGGCAAAATAGACCTGTAACTTCGGGAGAAAGGTCGCCAGCAGCAATGCTGGCCGCAGTGAAAAGGTCCAGGCGACTGTTTATCAAAAACACAGGGCTCTGCCAAATCGTAAGATGAAGTATAGGGCCTGACACCTGCCCGGTGCTGGAAGGTTAAGAGGAGATGTTATCTTCGGAGAAGCATTGAATTGAAGCCCCAGTAAACGGCGGCCGTAACTATAACGGTCCTAAGGTAGCGAAATTCCTTGTCGGGTAAGTTCCGACCTGCACGAATGGTGTAACGATCTGGACACTGTCTCAGCCATGAGCTCGGTGAAATTGTAGTATCGGTGAAGATGCCGATTACCCGCAGTGGGACGAAAAGACCCTGTGCACCTTTACTATAGCTTAGTATTGTTCTTGGATAAGTGATGTGTAGGATAGGTGGGAGACTTCGATCCTGCGTCGCCAGGCGTAGGTTAGTCATTGTTGAAATACCACCCTTTGCTTATTTGAGATCTAACTCGTGATACATGAGGACATTGCTTGGTGGGTAGTTTGACTGGGGTGGTCGCCTCCAAAAGAGTAACGGAGGCTTCTAAAGGTTCCCTCAGCACGCTTGGTAACCGTGCGTAGAGTGCAATGGTATAAGGGAGCTTGACTGAGAGACATACAGGTCGATCAGGTACGAAAGTAGAGCATAGTGATCCGGTGGTTCCGTATGGAAGGGCCATCGCTCAAAGGATAAAAGGTACGCCGGGGATAACAGGCTGATCTCCCCCAAGAGCTCATATCGACGGGGGGGTTTGGCACCTCGATGTCGGCTCGTCACATCCTGGGGCTGGAGAAGGTCCCAAGGGTTGGGCTGTTCGCCCATTAAAGTGGCACGCGAGCTGGGTTCAGAACGTCGTGAGACAGTTCGGTCTCTATCTACTGTGGGCGTTAGAAATTTGAGTGGATCTGATTCTAGTACGAGAGGACCGAATTGGACTAACCTCTGGTGTATCAGTTGTGCCGCCAGGTGCATCGCTGAGTAGCTACGTTGGGAAGGGATAAGCGCTGAAAGCATATAAGCGCGAAACCCACCACAAGATGAGATTTCTTTAAAGGGTCGTAGAAGATGACTACGTTGATAGGCTACAGATGTAAAGGCAGTAATGTCATAGTCGAGTAGTACTAATAGCCCGTAAGCTTATGTGCTCTAAGGAGTTGCTTATAAAGTATAGTATTAAGATTTGAGTATTAAGTATGAAGACTAAAGAAAGAATCCTCTACGAAAAAAAATGAAAAGTATCGGAAATATGTTAACAAAATATTGTTAGAGAAACCTAGCAAACCGATTTAAGGTGGTTATTGCGTCGGGGCTCACCTCTTCCCATTTCGAACAGAGAAGTTAAGCCCGATTGCGCAGATGGTACTGCATTTTAATGTGGGAGAGTATGTCGCTGCCTTTTTTTTGAAAGTCTCAATGAAAGTTGAGACTTTTTTATCGGGCGATTAGCTCAGTTGGTTCAGAGCACCTCGTTTACACCGAGGGGGTCGGGGGTTCGAATCCCTCATCGCCCACAAATACTCAGAAATCTTTCAAAAATATTTATAAAATAAATTTGCGAGATTCAAAAAGAGTTTCTACTTTTGCAACCGCTTAGAAGATGAGCGAACAAAGAGAAAATAAGTTCATAGACATATTGGATTAACAGAGAATTAAAGAGTAAGATTAATCTTTTAGAGATAAAAGATGATCTTGAACGAACATCAAAAAATATTAAAAATTATACGATGAAGAGTTTGATCCTGGCTCAGGATGAACGCTAGCGGCAGGCCTAACACATGCAAGTCGAGGGGTAGGCATCTTCGGATGTTGAGACCGGCGCACGGGTGCGTAACGCGTATGCAATCTACCTTTTACTAAGGGATAGCCCAGAGAAATTTGGATTAATACCTTATGGTATTACGAATTGGCATCGATTTGTAATTAAAGATTTATTGGTAAAAGATGAGCATGCGTCCCATTAGTTAGTTGGTAAGGTAACGGCTTACCAAGACGATGATGGGTAGGGGTCCTGAGAGGGAGATCCCCCACACTGGTACTGAGACACGGACCAGACTCCTACGGGAGGCAGCAGTGAGGAATATTGGTCAATGGAGGCAACTCTGAACCAGCCATGCCGCGTGCAGGATGACGGTCCTATGGATTGTAAACTGCTTTTGTACAGGAAGAAAAAGTACCACGTGTGGTATATTGACGGTACTGTAAGAATAAGGATCGGCTAACTCCGTGCCAGCAGCCGCGGTAATACGGAGGATCCAAGCGTTATCCGGAATCATTGGGTTTAAAGGGTCCGTAGGCGGCTTTATAAGTCAGTGGTGAAAGTTTGCAGCTTAACTGTAAAATTGCCATTGATACTGTAGAGCTTGAATTTTTGTGAAGTAACTAGAATATGTAGTGTAGCGGTGAAATGCTTAGATATTACATGGAATACCAATTGCGAAGGCAGGTTACTAACAAACAATTGACGCTGATGGACGAAAGCGTGGGTAGCGAACAGGATTAGATACCCTGGTAGTCCACGCCGTAAACGATGGATACTAGTTGTTTGGCTGCAAGGCTGAGTGACTAAGCGAAAGTGATAAGTATCCCACCTGGGGAGTACGAACGCAAGTTTGAAACTCAAAGGAATTGACGGGGGCCCGCACAAGCGGTGGAGCATGTGGTTTAATTCGATGATACGCGAGGAACCTTACCAGGGCTTAAATGTAGATTGACGTATTTGGAAACAGATATTTCTTCGGACAATTTACAAGGTGCTGCATGGTTGTCGTCAGCTCGTGCCGTGAGGTGTCAGGTTAAGTCCTATAACGAGCGCAACCCCTGTTGTTAGTTGCCAGCGAGTCATGTCGGGAACTCTAGCAAGACTGCCAGTGTAAACTGTGAGGAAGGTGGGGATGACGTCAAATCATCACGGCCCTTACGTCCTGGGCCACACACGTGCTACAATGGCCGGTACAGAGAGCAGCCACTGGGTGACCAGGAGCGAATCTATAAAGCCGGTCACAGTTCGGATTGGAGTCTGCAACTCGACTCCATGAAGCTGGAATCGCTAGTAATCGGATATCAGCCATGATCCGGTGAATACGTTCCCGGGCCTTGTACACACCGCCCGTCAAGCCATGGAAGCTGGGGGTGCCTGAAGTCGGTGACCGCAAGGAGCTGCCTAGGGTAAAACTGGTAACTAGGGCTAAGTCGTAACAAGGTAGCCGTACCGGAAGGTGCGGCTGGAACACCTCCTTTCTAGAGATGGTTCAAGTCTCTTACTCTTTACTGTTGATTCAAAAAAAAATAAAATACAGAGTCTCGTAGCTCAGCTGGTTAGAGTACTACACTGATAATGTAGGGGTCGGCAGTTCGAGTCTGCCCGGGACTACAATTTTAATTACGAATTAGAAATTACGAATTAAAAGTATTTTATTACAAAGGAAATTTTAGAAGTTGAGAGGTTATGAATTATAACATTCGTAATTCGTAATTCACAATTAATAAAAATTGGGGGATTAGCTCAGCTGGCTAGAGCGCCTGCCTTGCACGCAGGAGGTCATCGGTTCGACTCCGATATTCTCCACCAGATGGTATCAAGATGATAGTATCAAGAATTAAGATCAAGTCTTAATGCTTTATACAAAAATCTTAATACTAATAAAAGTTCATTGACATATTGAGATACAAATTAAAAAGTAGAAAAATATTAGAAATAATATAAGCACAAAATTAGTCGAAAGACGAAAGTCAAAAAGTTAAAAGTCTTCTGACTTTAGACCTTAAGACTTTCAACTTGAAGACTGAAATAGAGCACAATAAGCAAAATAAGGGCGTATGGGGAATGCCTAGGCTCTCAGAGGCGAAGAAGGACGTGATAAGCTGCGAAAAGCTACGGGGATTGGCACACACGAATAGATCCGTAGATATCCGAATGGGGCAACCCACTATGTTGAAGACATAGTACATCGATAGATGAGCAAACCCGCTGAACTGAAACATCTAAGTAGGCGGAGGAGAAGAAAACAAAAGTGATTCCGTAAGTAGTGGCGAGCGAACGCGGATTAGCCCAAACCAATGTTGTTTCGGCAATATTGGGGTTGTAGGACCACGATATTTTAAGCAAAGCGAATTAGAATAACCTGGAAAGGTTAACCGTAGAGGGTGATAGTCCCGTATAGGTAAGCGATGTATTAGATAGTGGTATCCTGAGTAGGTCGGGGCACGTGAAACCTTGATTGAAACTGGCGGGACCATCCGCTAAGGCTAAATACTCCTGAGAGACCGATAGTGAACCAGTACCGTGAGGGAAAGGTGAAAAGAACCGTGAATAACGGAGTGAAATAGAACCTGAAACCATACGCTTACAAGCGGTCGGAGCCCATTCGTTGGGTGACGGCGTGCCTTTTGCATAATGAGCCTACGAGTTACCGTTGCTGGCGAGGATAAGTGATTCAGTCACGGATCCGAAGCGAAAGCGAGTCTGAATAGGGCGCATGAGTCAGTAATGGTAGACGCGAAACCGTGTGATCTACCCATGGACAGGTTGAAGCTGTGGTAACACACCGTGGAGGACCGAACCCGTTGACGTTGAAAAGTCTTGGGATGATCTGTGGGTAGGGGTGAAAGGCCAATCAAACTCGGAAATAGCTCGTACTCCCCGAAATGCATTTAGGTGCAGCGCTTATAGAGTTTATTAGAGGTAGAGCTACTGATTGGATGCGGGGGTTTCACCACCTACCAATTCCTGACAAACTCCGAATGCTAATAAATGCTTATAAGCAGTGAGGGCATGGGTGCTAAGGTCCATGTCCGAGAGGGAAAGAACCCAGACCATCAGCTAAGGTCCCCAAATGTATGCTAAGTTGAAAAAACGCGGTTTGTTTGCATAGACAGCTAGGATGTTGGCTTGGAAGCAGCCATTCATTTAAAGAGTGCGTAACAGCTCACTAGTCGAGCGAACGAGCATGGATAATAATCGGGCATAAGTATACTACCGAAGCTATGGATTTGACATTTAGTTGTCAAGTGGTAGGGGAGCATTCTAAACTGGGTAGAAGGTGATAGGCGACTATTGCTGGACTGTTTAGAAAAGAAAATGTAGGCATAAGTAACGATAATGCGGGCGAGAAACCCGCACACCGAAAGACTAAGGTTTCCTGAGCTATGCTAATCAGCTTAGGGTTAGTCGGGACCTAAGGCACACCCGAAGGGGGACGTCGATGGCCAACGGGTTAATATTCCCGTACTTGTTATAGTTGTGATGGAATGACGGAGTGATGAAAGCACCGCGAACTGACGGAATAGTTCGTTGAAGTACCTACCTATATCTTTAATAGTAAAATGCGTTAAGGATGGGGAAATACGATAGTACTGAGCGCCTTCGGGCAATTAGATAGTGTGCCTAAGGGCTTCCAAGAAAAGTTTCTAAACCTAGATTATAACAACCCGTACCGTAAACCGACACAGGTAGTCGAGGAGAGAATCCTAAGGTGCTCGAGAGATTCATGGCTAAGGAATTAGGCAAAATAGACCTGTAACTTCGGGAGAAAGGTCGCCAGCAGCAATGCTGGCCGCAGTGAAAAGGTCCAGGCGACTGTTTATCAAAAACACAGGGCTCTGCCAAATCGTAAGATGAAGTATAGGGCCTGACACCTGCCCGGTGCTGGAAGGTTAAGAGGAGATGTTATCTTCGGAGAAGCATTGAATTGAAGCCCCAGTAAACGGCGGCCGTAACTATAACGGTCCTAAGGTAGCGAAATTCCTTGTCGGGTAAGTTCCGACCTGCACGAATGGTGTAACGATCTGGACACTGTCTCAGCCATGAGCTCGGTGAAATTGTAGTATCGGTGAAGATGCCGATTACCCGCAGTGGGACGAAAAGACCCTGTGCACCTTTACTATAGCTTAGTATTGTTCTTGGATAAGTGATGTGTAGGATAGGTGGGAGACTTCGATCCTGCGTCGCCAGGCGTAGGTTAGTCATTGTTGAAATACCACCCTTTGCTTATTTGAGATCTAACTCGTGATACATGAGGACATTGCTTGGTGGGTAGTTTGACTGGGGTGGTCGCCTCCAAAAGAGTAACGGAGGCTTCTAAAGGTTCCCTCAGCACGCTTGGTAACCGTGCGTAGAGTGCAATGGTATAAGGGAGCTTGACTGAGAGACATACAGGTCGATCAGGTACGAAAGTAGAGCATAGTGATCCGGTGGTTCCGTATGGAAGGGCCATCGCTCAAAGGATAAAAGGTACGCCGGGGATAACAGGCTGATCTCCCCCAAGAGCTCATATCGACGGGGGGGTTTGGCACCTCGATGTCGGCTCGTCACATCCTGGGGCTGGAGAAGGTCCCAAGGGTTGGGCTGTTCGCCCATTAAAGTGGCACGCGAGCTGGGTTCAGAACGTCGTGAGACAGTTCGGTCTCTATCTACTGTGGGCGTTAGAAATTTGAGTGGATCTGATTCTAGTACGAGAGGACCGAATTGGACTAACCTCTGGTGTATCAGTTGTGCCGCCAGGTGCATCGCTGAGTAGCTACGTTGGGAAGGGATAAGCGCTGAAAGCATATAAGCGCGAAACCCACCACAAGATGAGATTTCTTTAAAGGGTCGTAGAAGATGACTACGTTGATAGGCTACAGATGTAAAGGCAGTAATGTCATAGTCGAGTAGTACTAATAGCCCGTAAGCTTATGTGCTCTAAGGAGTTGCTTATAAAGTATAGTATTAAGATTTGAGTATTAAGTATGAAGACTAAAGAAAGAATCCTCTACGAAAAAAAATGAAAAGTATCGGAAATATGTTAACAAAATATTGTTAGAGAAACCTAGCAAACCGATTTAAGGTGGTTATTGCGTCGGGGCTCACCTCTTCCCATTTCGAACAGAGAAGTTAAGCCCGATTGCGCAGATGGTACTGCATTTTAATGTGGGAGAGTATGTCGCTGCCTTTTTTTATAAACTCAAGCTCAAAAGGCTTGAGTTTTTTTGTTTATATGAGCAGCGTGTCCCTTCGGTCGAACCGCTGCCTTTTTTTGAAAGTCCTTTACTGAAAAGTAAGGGATTTTTTTTGTTATATATAGATCGTGTTTTTGTCAATTAGTAAGTTCGTGTTGCAGCTTTTTTGAAAGATTTTACTGAAAAGTGAGGGATTTTTTATTACTCCTTCAGAGTTTTATACAAAATTATTATTATAATAAAAGCTGAATAATATGTACTTACATAAATATTTTTATAATTTATATTTTTTAATAAATCTGTGGACAGACATTTCAGATGTATTGTATTTTAGGCCAATTTTTTTTAATGAAAAATTTTGATTTCTTAAATTCTTAATAATTTCAATTTGATCTTCTTTAATTTTTTGATTATTGTTGTTTAAGTAACATTTTTCAGTTGGTTTAATATTGTACTTTTTATTAATTTCACTTTGGGTTACAAAAGTTAAATTATTAATACTTAAATCTTCTAAGTTGTTGTTTTTTAGAGTTATTTTGGGCATTTCTGTAATTTTATTATAGTTATGTTTGCCAAAAACAAACATTATCAAACGACTAACAAGATGTTTACCAGAGGTGCCCAAATCATATGTATAATAATATTTATCAGAAGTTTTACCTGGATTTTTAACTTTTTTAAGAAATTTATTTGAGCGTAAAGAATAAACTCGTCCGTCTGGATAGATGATATAATATGCTGAAAATGGAAGTAATTTTCCATTACTTTCCATTTGATCTAATTGGTCTAACATTGAAAGTTGTTTCATAAATAACTATTTAGAAATTGATAATAGTTTATTTTCTAATTAATTAAAATTAGAAAATATTTTTCAATGTTTTTTTTGGATTTAGATTATGCAAAGATAAGTTATTGTTTTTTTAAAATCATTTTTTTAACTTAAAAGATACTCATCAATCAGTGAATGTTGAATTTCAAAATAAAAAGTATTAAAATAAATTCAGTTAAATTCGAATTTTCGTATGGATTTCTTTTTTTTATTTTGAATTCTAAATAAATATTAATTTTTTCATATAAAAACATTTAATTTAAATAAACTTTTAATTATTGCGTATTTATTAAAAAAAATAACTATATTGCTAAAGATTATTACTCAATTAGTCATCTTTTTAGATTTTTGTCTGTATTGAGACAAAGTTTGTTTGTTGTTTACTAAATAAAAGCTATCATTTATTGATAGCTTTTTATTTTATCTGTAAATTTGAACTTAAAAATACGAATATGTCAGGAAATACGTTTGGAAATAATTTTAGGCTAACAACTTTTGGAGAATCTCATGGTGAAGCCATTGGTGGTGTTATTGATGGTTGTCCAGCTGGTATGTTTTTAAATATTGAAGCTATTCAGTCTGAATTAGATCGTAGAAAACCTGGACAATCTAAAATTGTTACTCAGCGAAAAGAATCAGATATTGTCCATTTTTTTTCTGGAATTTTTGAAGGTAAAACAACAGGAACCCCAATTGGTTTTATTATTCCGAATGAAAATAAAAAATCTCAAGATTACAATCATATAAAAGAGTTTTATCGTCCAAGTCACGCTGATTTTACCTATCAACAAAAATATGGTCATCGCGATTTTAGAGGTGGAGGAAGAAGTTCTGCTCGTGAAACCGCGTGTCGAGTTGTAGGTGGTGCCATTGCGAAACAGATAATAAACCCAATTTCAATTCATGCTTATGTTTCTTCTGTTGGAAATATTTCAATTTCTAAAAAATATAGCGATTTGAATTTTTCTTTAATCGAATCCAACGTTGTTCGTTGTCCAGATATGGTTATTGCACAACAAATGGAAAATCTAATCTCTGAAGTAAAGAAAAATGGCGATACAATTGGTGGAATTATTACATGTGTGATAAAGAATGTTCCAATAGGCTTAGGAAATCCAGTTTTTGATCGTTTAGAAGCTGAATTGGCTAAAGCAATGTTGAGTATCAATGCTACAAAAGGTTTTGAGTTTGGAAGTGGATTTGAAGGAACAACAATGCTTGGTAGTCAGCACAATGATTATTTTAATTTGGACGGAACTACAAAAACAAATTTTTCTGGTGGTATTCAAGGCGGTATAAGTAATGGAATGGATATTTATTTCCGTGTAGCTTTTAAACCTGTCGCAACTTTGCTACAAACACAAGAAATGCTTTCAATTTCTGGTGAATTAGAAAAAATTAAAGGTAGAGGACGTCATGATGCTTGTGTAGTTCCTAGAGCTGTACCAATTGTCGAAGCAATGGCAGCACTTGTTTTAGCTGATTTTTTGGTTTAATCGAAACATTCCATCATTAATAAAAAGCCGTCTTTATATGAGATTTCAACTATTCCATCCTCAGAAACATGGTTACTACTGCCTGTTCTAAAACCTAGTTCTAGAGATTCATTATTTAATGAATAAGCTAAATTATGTGTAGTTATTCCAGATGCGATTCCGATTGGTATCAAAGAGATAGGTGTGTTTTTTGGATACCATTTTTTAAATGATTTTGGAAGTAAAAAAACTTTAGAATAATCATCTAATAATACAACTTTTAATTGATCCGCAAATTTAACCACATTTGTCAAATTGGTAATTGTATGATCCATTCTACGACCAGTCGCCCAAACAACATTTGCTGATGGAATGTTTCTTTGAATGAGATATTCGTATGCCTTATCTAAATCAGTAGAATTTTGATCTTCGACTTTTATAATTTCGATAGGAAACTGTAAATCTTTATATTTTTCAAAATCAAATTTACGATCAAAATCACCAATCAAAACATCAATTTTTATTCCTAATTCAATTACACGTTCAATTGCAGCGTCTAAAACCACAACAAGCGGTGACCATTCAAGCAATTGGTTTAATAATTCTCTGTTACAAGATTCTCCATTAGCTATTATTAATGAAGGTTCTTGATCGTCGCGTACTATATGATGAGATGACATTTTTCTTTCAAATTTAATACAATTGAAATAACTTTTTAGCTTTTTACATTTGTAATATATGTTTATATTTGACTTCGAATTAATACGCTCAAAATAATGGATTTAGAACAACAACAATGGTGGAATGATTTTCAAAACGATTCTAACGCTGTTTTATTAGATGTAAGAACAGACGAAGAAGTTGAAGAAAGTATGATTCCTAATGCTTTACATTTGGATTTTTATCAAGGACAAGATTTTATCAATGCTTTGGAATCATTAGATAAATCAAAAAATTATTATGTGTATTGTCGTTCAGGAAATCGTAGTGGTCAAGCATGTTTGATTATGAAACAGCTTGGTTTTGATACAACGTTTAATTTAGTTGGAGGAATGAATGAATGGCAAGGACCAGTAATTTAATAAGAAAAGGCGAGAGCCTTTTTTTTGTAAAAAAGCATTTTATATTTAGTGTTTTTTTTCTTTTTTTTATTCAGATTGGATTCGCACAAGTTACTTTAGTTACGTGGAATTTACAGAATTTTGGTAAATCTAAGACGAATCAACAGATTGAATACATTGCTAATTTACTTTGTGAGTATGATATTATCGCAATTCAAGAAGTTGTTACTGGAACTGAAGGAGCTCAGAAAATTGCAAAATTAGCCGATGCATTGAATCGAAAAGGATCAAAATGGGATTACATGATTAGTGATCCAACAAATAGTACGGGTCAAAGATCAGAACGTTATGCTTACTTATGGAAAACAAAGAATATAAATCTAAAAAAAAGAGCATTTTTAGAAAAAAAGTTTGATAAAAATATTGAACGTGAACCTTATATTGCTATTTTCGAATTCGAAAACAAAACTTTCGGAATAGCTAGTTTTCATGCTGTTCCCAAAAAAAGTAATCCAGAATCAGAAATTAAATATTTGAGGTATTTTCCAGAAGAATATCCAAATCTAAATTTTTTTGTTGGAGATTTTAATTTAGCTCAATCTCATTCTGTTTTTAATCCATTAAAAGATTTAGGTTTTGTGCCGCTTTTTGAAAATCAGAAAACCAGTTTAAAACAAGAATGTAAAAATGGAGAATGTCTAGCCAATCCTTTAGATCATATTTTTTATAAAAAATCGGAAATTAAAATCTTAAATAGAGGCGTGATTTTATTTTATAACGATTTTAAAGATTTAAAAGAAGCCAGAAAATTATCGGATCATATTCCGGTTTATGTTGAATTTAATTTGAATTAATATAATTAGAATGTTAGAATTAATAGATTTTATCTTGCACATCGATGCACATTTAGCTGAGTTTTTAGCTGATTATGGAATTTGGTTTTACGCCATAGTTTTCTTAATTATTTTTGTTGAAACAGGATTGGTTGTAATGCCATTTTTACCTGGAGACTCTTTACTTTTCGCAACAGGAATGTTGGCAGCACAATATTCTGAAAGTTTAAATATATGGATTGTAATTGGACTAATGTTAATAGCCGCAATTTCAGGAGATGCTTTAAATTATACAATTGGTCGTGATTTTGGAAATAGAATGTTGAATCTAAAGATATTTGGAAAAAATCCAATTAAACCAGAACATATTGATAAAACTCATGAATTCTATGAAAAATATGGCTCAAAAACAATTGTTATCGCTCGATTTGTTCCAATAGTTAGAACTTTAGCACCATTTGTCGCTGGTATTGGTAAGATGGAATATAAAATGTTTTTTAAATATAATGTTATTGGTGGTATTGTTTGGGTTGTTGGATTAACTTTGGCAGGTTTCTTTTTAGGAAATATTCCAATTATAAAAGATAATTTCTCAAAAGTTGTTTTATTGATAATTGCAATTTCTGTATTACCGATTATTTATTCTTTTATAAAAGAGAAATTTTTTACAAAAAAAGCTTAGTACATTATAATTAAAAAGAGGGAATTCCAATATGAAATTTCCTCTTTTTATACTTCATAAATAAATCAGAATGAAAATATAGAAATTTAAAATTTCTTTAATTTATTATTCTTCAGCATAACGTTCCATTTCACGATCATAGAACTCGCCTGCTAATTTGATAAGTTTTTCCATTTCTTCAGCAACTTCATCTTCTTCATTTGCTTCAATGTCTTCTAAAAACTCAACTTCATCATTTTCTAGATTAACTAAAAAACGAGGAAAATCTAAATGGATGATAAAAATATCATCTGGAAAATCGGTATTATCTGCTAAAACGAATTTTGGTAATTCCATAAATAAAATATTAAGCTTGCGCTTGTTGTGAATGAATTAGTTTTCTTGTCATGTAATTAAAGCGAAGATACGAAAAAATTGCTGCAGCTGTTAATCCGGCTAACAATCCATACCAAATTCCTTCGGCTCCTAAACTGGTATATAATCCCAAATAAATTGCTACAGGAAAACCGATTATCCAATACGAAATAAAGGTGATAATAGTAGGAATATTTACATCTTGTAATCCACGTAATGAACCTAAAACGGTAACTTGAATTCCGTCAGAAATTTGGAAAATTGCTGCAATCATTAATAATTTACCAGCCATTTCTATAACCTCCTGATTCAATAAAGCATTTTTAGCATCAGCTGCATCTAAGAAGAAAAGCGGAATGTAATTATGAAAAATTACAAAAAAAATGGCAAAAACGGTGTATAATAAAATGGTCATTAAAATGATAGATAACGCAACTACACGCAGTTTAACATAATCTTGAACACCTCGTTGGTTACCAACACGAATCATCGCAGCAACACCTAATCCGGATGCGAACATAAAAGTCATTGAAGCCATACTTAATGCAATTTGATTAGCTGCTTGAGCAGATGTTCCAATCATACCAGAAAGCCAAACAGCACCTGTAAACAATCCAACTTCAAATAATGATTGCATAGAAGACGGTCCGCCTAATTTTGAAATTTTAGAACAAATAGCTTTATCAATTTCTTTAAATGAAATTTTCGAAAGGAAAGGTTTAAAATCTTGTAACTGATTTAATGCAAAATACATATAAATTAACATGGCAATACGTGAAACTAAAGTTCCGTAAGCGGCACCCATCATCCCCATTTCGGGGAAAAACCACACACCATAAATCAAAACGTAATTAATTGCCACATTAACCACATTAGCTATTATAGTAGCATACATTGAATATTTAGTTTGAGATTTACCGTCAGCAAATTGCTTAAAAGCCTGAAAAATCACCAAAGGAATTAATGATAAAGCAACCACATCTAAAAAAGGTTTAGCCATTAAAGTTACTTCTTCTGGTTGTTTCATAAAGTCCAATAAAGGCTTCATAAAGTATAAAATTCCAAACAATCCTAATCCCAAACAAGTACACAAAAGCAACCCATTCATAAACACTTTTCTACCTTCGGTTATATTTCCTGAAGTATCTGAAGCTGCTATTAATGGGGTAATTGCTGTAGAAAATCCTACACCAATTGAAATAGCAATAAAAACAAAACTATTGGCTAATGATGCCGCTGCTAATTCGGTCGGACCAATTTGCCCAACCATTATATTATCGATAACACCAACAACAGTATGTCCTAACATGGCCAAAATAATCGGATAAGCTAATCTGAAATTATATCCGAATTCTTTTGTGTAAACACTCAAATTCATTTTAAAAAAATTAGCTGCAAAGATAGTCACAATATTTTAGTTAACTGGAGTTTGTTTTGAATGGTATAAAAATTGAATTAATCTTTAAAATTTTAGATTATGAAAATATACAACTGCGTTTTAATCGGGCTATCTACGTTAGCTTTTTTTACTTCAAATGAAATAAGTGCTCAGCAAATTGAAAATAAACCTTACTATCCAAAAGGGTTTCGTATTGGTTTTGGTTTAACCGGTGGATTACCAACTGATGGCGATTATGAAGGTGCATTAGGTGCCGATGCACGTTTACAGTATGATTTATCACGAAAAACTTCTTTAACTGCAACAACGGGATACACCCATTTTTTTCAGAAAGGTGAAGACGCTGGTTTTATACCTGCTAAGTTAGGTTTTAAAGCGTTTTGGGGAACTCAGTTTTACGCTCAAGGCGAAGTTGGTGCTGCTTTTGGAGTAAATGGACAATTAGATAATTCGTTGATTTTAGCACCATCTTTTGGTTTTGCTAATAAATTTATCGATATCAGCGTGAGATATGAGAATTATACTGAATATAAAACAGATATGATTGGAATCCGACTTGCGTACGGTTTTAGTTTGAAAAAATAAATGAAAAAGATGTTTTTTCAATACACTTTTCCTATTTTTACTTAAAATTAATGACATGAAAAATTTAAAACTTTTTTTTACATTTTTTATTTTAACTTCTACTTTAATAAGTTGTAAATGTTTTAAAAGCAAAGCTTCAGAAACAATGACAAATTTAGAAAACACAAGTTGGCAATTGGTTAAAACACAAAATAGAAATTATGTTTTCAATGAAGAAAAGCCAGACGGAATTTCAATTTCATTTACAGCAGGTAATTTTTCTTCAAGTGATGGATGTAATGCATTAGGCGGAGAATATAAAACCGAAGGTAATTCGATTGAATTTGGTCCGACAAGAGGAACAATGCGTTATTGTGACCAAGAGTTTATGGAAAAATTTGGATATTATGTTGCATTTCATTTAGTTAAAAAGTTTGAAATAAAAAACAATAAATTATATTTATATGACGCTGATGGTCAAACACTTTTGGCAGAATATTCAAAAAAATAATTTGTAGAAGAAGTTAGTTAATTCTAACTTCTTTTTTTGGCATTAGTTTTGAAATACATGAAAAAAATCTAAATACATGAAAAAAATATTTTTTTTAGCTACAGTAATAATTGCGTGTGCTACAACTCAAGCTCAAAATACAATTCAAGAACCAGTAATTGTTGTTAGTGGTGAAGGAAGTGTAAAAGTAAAACCAGATGAAGCTATTTTAACTATTGGTTCTGAAATAAAAGGAAAAGATGCTTCGGTAGTAAAACTTGAAAATGATAAAATCATTTCAAAAATGATTGCCTTTTTAAAGAAAAATAAAATTGCAGAAAAAGATTTTCAATCACAAAATATCAGTTTAAATCGTCAATATGATTACGAAACAAAAACGGAATATTTTTTAGCAACACAAATTTTGACTATTCAATTAAAAGATTTATCAAAATATGAAAATATCATGTTTGGATTAATCGAAGCTGGTGCAAATACAATTCAAGGAGTTGAATTCAAATCATCAAAAACAGCTTCTTTTGAAACAGAAGCGCGTTCAAAAGCTGTTGCTAATGCTAAAAATAAAGCAACTGATTATGGTAAAGCTTTAAATCAACCTGTTGGACAGGCGATTTATTTATCAGAATTTTCTCAGGTTGTCAATCCTAGAATTTATAATATGGAAGCGAAATTGATGTCAGCAGATGCTAGTGGTGGTCAAACAGCTGCACCTGGAGAAATTGTAATAACAAGTAATATTACAGTTCATTATCAATTAGGCAAATAAATACTCAACGACTTCATCAACGAAGTCGTTTTTTTTGTTTTTAATTATACTCCAAAATTAAATTTCATAACTTTGTAAAAACATAAAAAACATGTCAAATTTAACAGGTAAAAAAGCTTTAATCACTGGCGGTGGTCGTGGTTTAGGTAAAGCTACAGCAATTGCATTTGCAAACGAAGGAATTAATATAGCAATAACTGGTCGTAACGAACAAAAATTACAAGAAACAGTTAATGAATTAAAAGCTTTAGGTGTTGATGCCATTTATGAAGTTTTTGATATTGCAAATACTACTGAAGTTAAAACGGGAATAGCTAATATTATTTCTAAATTCGGAACGATAGATATTTTAGTTAATAATGCTGGAATCGCAGCTTTTGGTTCTTTTTTAGAAATGCCAACAGAACAATGGGTTAGTATGATAAATACTAATGTTTTAGGAATGTATTTTGTTACTAAAGAAGTTTTACCTTTTATGGTAAATCAAAATGAAGGAGATATTTTTAATGTTTCTTCAACTGCTGGATTAACTGGTAATCCTGGAACATCGGCATATTCAGCATCTAAATTTGCAGTAATTGGAATGTCAGAATCAATTATGAAAGAAGTTCGTAAAAATAATATTCGTGTTACAACTTTAACTCCAAGTACAATTGCAAGTGATATGTCGTTAGAACTTGGTATCACTGATGGAAATCCAGAACGTGTTTTACAACCCGAAGATTTTGCTGAATTAATCGTTGCAACTTTGAAATTTCCTAGACGAGCACTGATTAAATCTGCTTCGATTTGGTCTACAAATCCGTAAGAAGAATAAAATTTAACAAATCTTTCAATTCTAGAAAATTGGAGGATTTGTTTAAAAAAACTAGATTGATATTAATTTTAATTAATTATTTGTTTCTTGTGCATGACTAGTTGGTATACTTATTGTTAAATATTTAACAAAATGTTATTTTTTTGTTAAATATTTTAAACCGACTAATTATGAAAATGAATTTTAAAATTTTATCATTAGCAACATTATTTGTTAGCGCTATACTAATTTTCAGTTGTCAGAATGATGATAATACAAACACACAAAATCCTTCAACTAATTGTTTACCTACAAATTTACAAAATGGTGTAATTGCAGCTTATTCATTTAGTAATGGCTCACTAAATGATTCTTCAGGTAATAATTATCATTTATCAAATCCAACGAGTGCATTTTCTGATGCTGATCGTGCTGGTAATCCAAATTGTGCTTTTCATTTTAAAAAAGCAAATGGAGATTTTTTAACTAGAGCTAACCCATTATTTTTAAATGATTTTGGTACACAACCTTTCTCAATTTCACTTTGGTATAAATGTAATAATCCAAATCCTACAACAAGCGAATGGGAAAAGTTAATTTCTAGAGATATTGGAGAATTCTGTCCAGCAATTTTTGGACAATGGTCTGTTTCGTTAATCGATTTAAGAAGACCAGTTTTTGGTATAAATGAAAGAAATATCATTTTCAATTTATCAAATACAGAAATTTCACAATGGAGACATTTGGTTGTAACGAGTTTAGGTAATGATTTGAAAATGTATTTAGATGGAGTTCAATCTACTGTGCCTATTACATCTGGAGGTTGTAATCCTGGAACTACGCATATGCCTTCAAATGTTGGAGATTTGTTTTTAGGTATTGACTATGAAGGTTTATTGGATGATATCATTATCTACAATCGAGTCTTATCTCAATCTGAAGTTATTCAATTAGCAAATTTAGCTCCTTGTTGTATGTAAATCAAAAAAAACCAAAATATTAATATTTTGGTTTTTTTTGTATTTTTAACAAAAAAAATTAATGAAAGAAATTTGTAAAAACTGTAAAAATACAATTAGCGATAATTTTTGTGGAAATTGTGGTCAAAAAAAATATAAACGTATCGATAAAAAATATATTTTCGATGAATTACAATATACCATTTTACACACCAACAAAGGATTTTTTTATTCGATTAAAAACATTTTAAGAAATCCAGGAAAAACCGCAAGAGAATATATAGACGGAAATCGAGTAAATCATTATAAACCAATTTTACTTGCTCTGGTTTTAGGTGGAATTACTGCTTTTATTAGTTTTAAAATATTGCATTCAGATAAAATAGTCAATGATTATTATTCTCATCAATTTAATGTTGTAAAAATGAATGAGCAAATGGAGAATTACATGGCTAACTTCAATAAATTCTACACCACATATTATTCACTAATTTTACTCTCAACTGTACCTTTTTTCTCGTTGGCTTCATATTGGGCTTTTAAAAAATGGAAATTCAACTATTTTGAACACATTGTTTTAAATACCTATTATTATATTTATTATACTTTAATTGGTATTATTTTAGCTCCAATTATGTATTTTTTAAATAGTTCAAATCCCATGTTGATGACAAGTTTAATTCTAGTTGTAACACCATTTCTATTGTACTGGTTTTATAAAGGTGTGAATCCTGAAAAGCATTCTTCTGAAATTATTTTGAATATTTTAAAGTTTTTAGCATTTCTAATTCCAATATTTTTAGTAACTTATGTTATTCTTATTATTTTATTTGTTATTTATATAGTTCTATTTATAAAATAATTTTATGAAACCACACCAATCACTTGTATTAATTTGTCTACTTTTTTTGATTTCTTGTGATAAGAAATCAGAAAATATTACTCCAATTCAACCACCAATATCTGAATGGAAATTGACAATTACTGACGAAGAATTAGTAGGTTTTACAAAAGAAATCAAAACCAAAGCCAAATGGTATTATTGGGTTAAAGATAAAGATACCACAAATTTTAAATTTAGATTATCTGAATCAAAGGGTGATAGTTTGGTTCAAATTGTTTTAGAAGTTAAATCTCCAACAGATTTTAAAATTTGTTTAGATAGTTTAAATGCGATTTTCCCTGTGATTGAGAAAGATTTTAAATTGGATAAACTCAATGATTTTTTTATTGACCAAACCATTTATTATCCTGATTTTACAAAAGAAATCACGTCCGAATATGAAACGCAATTTGGAAGAAAAAATGTTTCTCACGGAAAAATAAATTCCTTAATGATGGAACTTCCACTTACTGAAAAACTAAATTCAATTATCAGTAAATACAATGTAAAAGTTAGCGCTTTTAGTATTGAAAAATTTGGTATAATTGATAAAACCAATTTTAGAATTTATCCTGAAAATTATGATTTTTCAGATTATCCAGATTTTTCTATTGGAGGTTTTACCGATATTTTAATAAAAGAAAAGTAATCCGAAAAAAAACTATTAATTATGATTTTTAAATTACTTCTTTTGTTTACACTTTTTGTTTCGTGTGATACAAAGCAAATTGATTTTGTAGATTCTATTAACAAAAACAAAACGGAAATTAAAAATCAAACTCCTGAAATTCAGGAAATAACAATTAAGTATTTTGGAGGAAGAAGTATAAATGACTCAACCGTTTATTCGATTAAAAAAAGTAGCTTTGAATTTCATATTTATCATAAAGACAAAAGTAAAAGTTCTAATATATTAAAAAAAATTGACGAAAATACCTTCAACAATTTAATTAATAGTATTAATTTGACTGAATTTAAAAACATTAAAAACGGGAAATCATTTCAAGAAACAGATGGAAATGATACCGAGATTAGAATAAAAACAAAAGATGAAACTATTTCAAAAAGTAATGGTTTTGGAAATCAAAATTGGGATTTAATCATCAATTTCTTTAATTCTTTTGAATATAATTAAACTAAAAAATGAAGAAATTATATCAAATCATATTTTTTTTAGCCTTTTTAAATTTATATGCTCAAGACAACAATTTGATTTATAAAGTTTTGAATCAATTAAATTTGAAAACTCAAAATGTTGATGTGAATTTAGTAGAAACCAAAGTTTTACCTTATGCAAAAGAACAAACGGTTTTGGTTATTCCTAAATATGATTCGAATCAAGAAAATAACGAATTCACAATTTATGATGCTTACATTATAATTGCTAACAATAAATCTGGTGAAATTTTATATACCTATTTTGAATCTAAAAAATGGACTTCAGATGCGATTAGAATAACTGGATTTAAGATTGATACGGGGCTTTACAAACTTTCAGATAACGTCAGAGCATTTGGTATTCGAACAACATATTTAGGTCGCAGTCAACTTTATCCGTATGATGCAACTCATTTGTCTTTGTACGTAACTTCTAAAAATAAACTAAAACAAATTGCTAATGATATTATTGTAAGTCAATCAAATGGTCACTGGGACGGAAATTGCCAAGGAGAGTTTGAAAATCAAGAAATCATAATTGATATTGCTAAAGAAAAAACGAATGGTTTTTATAATTTAATTCTTAGAAATAAAATTACAAATACCAAAACAAATCGAAAAGGTAACGATTGTAACGAAGTTTCAACTACTGAAAATAAAACATCTAAACTAAAATTTAACGGTAAATTTTATCTATAATAAATCATGAATAAAATAATTTCGTTCTTATTACTAATTTTATGCTTACCTTTTTTAAGTATTTTAGGTTTAGCGATTTTAGTTTTGGAGCAGAAATCGCCTTTATTTATTCAAAACAGAATCGGGAAAAACAAAGTAATTTTTAAACTAATTAAAATTCGAACGATGAAAGAAAATAAAGTTACTTTTATTGGTTCGATATTAAGAAAAACAGGCATTGATGAAATTCCACAATTGATCAATATATTAAAAGGAGAAATGAATTTTGTTGGACCACGTCCGCTTACACAAAATGACATAGAACGATTAGGTTGGGAATTTGAATTTTATTTTAAACGTTGGAGCATCAATCCTGGATTAACTGGTTTGGCTCAACTAAGTCCGATTTGTCATAAAAAAATAAGCATTTTTTACGATTTATATTATGTCAAAAACAGAACTTTAAATTTAGATTTTACAATTTTATTTATGAGTTTCTTAGTTCTAATTTTCGGAAAACAGAAAGTAAAAAACATGATATCAAAACGGCAAAATAAGAAAAAGTCGTTTTCCAAAAAATAAAAAATATGCAAGTTTTAATAAATGGTGTAGGAAATATAGGAACAACTTTAGCTTGTTTAATTAATGACTTTAAAGAAGTTTTGAATATTGATGAAGTTTGTGTTTACAAAAATATCAAACAGAATTGGAAAATAAACGATTTGCATTTTTTGGAAGAAAAAGGAATTAAAATTTTTTATTCTGAAGATATAACGTTAGAAAAAATGGTTCAAAAAGTTGACTATGTTTTTGAGGCTACTGCTAACGGTTTTGGTTTAAAAAACAAATCAGTTTATGAGAAAGCTATAAATTTAAAAGGAGTTTGTAGTCAAGGAAGTGAAAAGAATTTTGGGATTCCGTTTATGTCAAATCTTAATAACAATCAAATTGAATTTAAAAAATTTGTTCAAATTGTTTCTTGTAATACGCACGGTGCGGCTTCGCTTATTAGTAGTTTATCCAACGAAAAACTTACTGATTTAGATTTTGCGGATTTTGTTGTTGTTAGAAGGTCCGAAGATATTGGTAATCACGAACGTTTAGTTGGCGCAAATGTTGTTGCTCGTCATCTTTCGGATTTAAACGGAACGCATCATGCAATTGACGTTAAAGACATGTACGAAACTATTGGAATCGATTGTCCAATTACTTCTTCAGATATTACAACACCTAGTCAATTAATGCATGCTACAAGATTTCATTTAGGATTTAAAACTGAATTAAATCCAGAAATTATAATAAATAATCTTAAGTCAAATGCATTTATTGCGATGTCAAATAAATTTGATTCAAACCAAATTTTTGAATTAGGAAGGCGTTACGGAAAATACGGTCGAATTTACAATCATAGTATTGTGGTTGAAAATAATTTGCTTTTTACTGAAAATACAATTAAAGGTTGGGCGTTTGTACCTCAAGAAGGAAATTCTATCATTTCTACAATCCATGCTTTTTTACTTCAAGTTTTTGGATTAGAATTAGCAGAAGAAAAAATCAAACACATTCAAAATGATTTACTTATTTCTGATTTTTAAAATAAAAATCCAAAACTTCAGTAGCAGCAACAAAGGGTGATTTCTCATTTTCTTGTACCGCTTGTTTGTTCAAATTTATTAAGGATTCAATTCCTTCGGTTTGATTAAAACGTGCTAAAATTTGTTCTTGTATCGTTTCCATCATCCAATATTTATTTTGTTCTTTACGATGATTGTCAAAGTAGTTATTTTCTTTTGTCAATGTAAAATAAGCCGAAAGCATGTCCCAAATTTCAGCAATTCCTTCGTTATAATACGCACTTGCTAGTTTAACTTTAGGTTGCCATTTCGAAGTTTTTGGCGGAAATAAATGCAAAGCTCGGTTTACATCTAATTTGGCATTTCTGGCACGGTCTAAATTATCGCCATCCGCTTTGTTAATTACAATAGCATCTGCCATTTCCATAATTCCGCGTTTAATACCTTGTAATTCATCGCCAGCACCAGCTAAATTCAAAAGTAAAAAGAAATCGACCATACTATGAACAGCAGTTTCGCTTTGACCAACGCCAACGGTTTCAATCAAAATAACATCAAATCCACAAGCTTCGCACAAAATAATACTTTCGCGTGTTTTACGAGCCACGCCACCCAAACTATCTCCAGAAGCAGACGGACGAATAAAAGCATTTTCACTTCGAACTAAATCTTCCATTCGCGTTTTATCTCCTAAAATACTACCGTGTGAAATCGAACTACTTGGGTCAATCGCCAAAACAGCTACCTTTTTTCCGATAGAAGTTAGATACATTCCAAAAGCTTCGATAAACGTACTTTTTCCAACTCCCGGAACTCCAGTAATTCCGATACGAACCGATTGGTTTGCGTGAGGTAAACAAGCATTAATAATTTCGTTAGCCAAAATAGTATGATTCGGATTCGTACTTTCGACCAAAGTAATTCCTTTGCTTAAAGCGACTTTATCGTGATTTAAAATTGCAGAAATAATTTCAGACGGATTAACTTTTTTCTTTCTTAAATTACGGATTCGTTCTGCAGCAACATCACTCATAGATTGAGGTTGTTCAATACCGTCGTTTTCTGTTAATGCTGATTTTTTATTAAAATTTGAATCCATAATAACTGTTGCTTTTTCACAAAAATAAAGAATTTATTACGCAAAAGAAAACTTAAAAACGTACTTTGTTGTTGCTCAATTTAATACTTTTGTAATCAAACAAATTTTGTAATGCAAATTCAAAACGAAACCCAATCGCCCTCAAATAATCAAAGTAAAACGGCTTACAGTATTTTAATAGCTATTAGTTTTGCACATTTTTTAAATGATATGTTGCAAGGAGTTATCCCGGCAATTTATCCTCGATTAGAAACCGAATTTAAACTTTCGCTTGGTCAAATTGGTATGATTACCTTGTGTTATCAATTGGCAGCTTCGTTGTTGCAACCTGTAGTTGGTGCTTATACCGATAAATATCCTAAACCTTATTCACAGATTTTTGGTATGGCTTTTACTTTAATTGGAATTTTAAGTTTAGCTAATGCCGGGAGTTACGAATGGATTTTAGTTTCGGTTGTTTTGGTCGGAATTGGTTCTTCGGTTTTTCATCCCGAATCGTCTCGTGTAGCCTTTATGGCATCGGGCGGAAAAAGAAGTTTTGCACAATCGGTTTTTCAAATCGGTGGAAACATGGGAACGGCTTTAGCTCCGTTATTGGTTGCTTGGATTGTTTTACCTAATGCTCAGGTTTACATTGCGTATTTTGCTTTGTTTGCTGTTTTGGCACAATTCATTTTGTTTTTTATCGGTCGATGGTACGCCAATCATCTAAAGTCTGTTGCAGGAAAAATCAAAAAAGAAATCCTTTTACCTAATTTGTCTCAAACCAGAATCACATTTTCAGTAATTATTTTGTTGGTAATTTTATTTTCAAAATACTTTTATGTTGCTAGTATCACAAGTTACTTTCAGTTTTATATTATCGATAAATTCGGTTTAACCGAAGTACAGGCGCAAGTTTATTTATTTTATTTCTTACTAGCGGTTGCGATTGGTACGTTATTAGGAGGAATTTTTGGAGACCGTTTTGGACGAAAATATGTCATTTGGTTTTCTGTTTTAGGTGCTGCGCCATTTACCTTATTATTACCTTATGCCGATTTAACTTTCACAGCAGTTTTAGTAGTGATTATTGGTTTGATTATTTCTTCTGCTTTTCCTGCAATTTTGGTTTATGCACAAGAATTACTTCCTAAAAAAATCGGGATGGTAAGCGGGTTGTTTTACGGATTTGCTTTCGGAATGGGCGGATTAGGTTCTGCTGTTTTAGGATGGTTAGCTGATGAAACTTCAATCAATTACATATATCATATCTGTTCTTTTTTACCTTTGATAGGAATCATTGCAGCCTTTCTTCCGAATATGAAGAAGGTTGGAACTAAACAAGTTTAATTATGAAAACATACGGAATTTTAACTAACGATATCATCGAACAATTGAATCAAATTGTGTCAAAAGACTTTGTTTTTTTGGATGAAGAAACACGCATCGAATACGGAAAAGACCATACCGAAGATTTGGTGTTTCCGCCTGCAGTTGTTGTTAAACCAAAATCGGCTGACGAGATTTCTCAAATCATGAAGTTGGCGAATCAATTTGAAATTCCGGTTACACCAATCGGAGCAAGAACAGGTTTGAGTGGTGGTATGTTATCCGTTCATCAAGGGATTGGTTTGTCGTTAGAACGCATGAATCAAATTTTGAAAATTGATACAGATAATTTACAAGTGATTACGCAACCTGGTGTGATAACGCAAGTACTTCAAGATGCCGTTTTAGAAAAAGGTTTGTTTTATCCGGTGGATCCAAGCAGTAAAGGAAGTTGCTTTATTGGCGGAAATATCGCCGAAAATTCAGGTGGAGCTCGAGCGGTTAAATATGGTGTTACCAAAGATTATGTGTTGAATTTAGAAGTCGTGCTTCCGAATGGTGAAATAATTGAAACAGGAGCGAATACGTTGAAAAACTCTACGGGATATAACTTAACGCAATTGATGGTTGGGAGCGAAGGAACTTTGGGAATTGTAACTAAGATTGTATTGAAATTACTTCCTAAAAATGATTTTAATGTGTTGATGTTGGTTCCGTTTTATAATATGAATGAAGCAGCAAAAGCAGTTTCTGAAATTTTTAAAGCAGGAATCGTTCCAAGTGCTATGGAATTTATGGAACGTGATGCCATTGATTGGACCTTAAAGTTTACTGATGCCATTGAGATTGGTTTAAAAGAAGGAATTCAAGCTCATTTATTGATTGAGGTGGATGGAAATTATCAAGATGTTTTATTCGCTCAAGCTGAAAAGATCATGGAAGTGGTTGAACAATTTAAAATTGACGAAGTTTTCTATGCAGAAACCGAAGATCAAAAAAATGCACTTTGGAAGTTACGTAGAAACGTTGCCGAAGCTGTAAAATCGCATACTATTTATAAAGAAGAAGATACCGTTGTTCCAAGATATGAATTACCTGCTTTGTTAAAAGCGGTTAAAGATGCAGGCGAGAAATACGGATTTAAATCTATTTGTTACGGACATGCCGGAGACGGAAATTTACATGTGAATATTATCAAAGATGATTTAACTGACGAGCAATGGAAGCATGAAGTACCAAAAGGAATTCGTGAAATATTTGAAAAAACAGTTGCTTTAAACGGAACGCTTTCTGGTGAACATGGAATCGGTTTGGTACAAAAAGAATATATGACTATTGCATTTTCGGATATTTCTTTACAATTAATGAAAAATATCAAAAATGTTTTTGATCCGAAGCAAATTTTAAATCCAGGTAAAATTTTTCCAGATAAATTTTCTAAAAGTAGTTATTAACATTCTTGTATTAATAAAGTTGTAATCCCTTATTAATGTTGACTTTAATGTGTTAAAAACTTATTTTTATTTTTTACTTTAAAAATTTTGAAATTAATTTTTTGAAAACTTTTTTAATTTTTTAAAAAAGCTAAGTTATTGTTTTTTAGGTAATTGACACTTTTTTGTTGTTAACTTTATTTTTGACAATGTTTTTTATGTTTTATTTTTTTATACATTAGTAAAACTAAAAAACGATGTTATGAATACACTTACTTTTCCTGAAATCAAGAAGATATACTCAAATGAGGAAGCAGTTTCTGCTTCAACAGAATACTTTAAAGGCGATACACTAGCTGCAACTGTATTTATTAATAAGTATGCATTAAAAGATTCTGAAGGTAATATTTATGAAAGTACTCCAGATGAAATGCACAAACGTATTGCATCTGAAATTGCAAGAGTAGAAGCTAAATATTCTAATCCGATGACTGAATCTGAAATCTTTGATTTAATCAAAAATTTCACATACATTATTCCTCAAGGTAGTCCAATGACAGGAATCGGAAATCCTTACCAAATTGCATCTTTATCGAATTGTTTCGTAATTGGTAATAAAGGAGAAAGTGATTCATACGGAGGAATCATGAAAATCGACCAAGAACAAGTTCAATTAATGAAACGTCGTGGTGGAGTAGGTCATGATTTATCTCACATCCGCCCAAAAGGTTCTGGAGTTAAAAACTCAGCTTTAACATCTACAGGATTGGTTCCGTTTATGGAGCGTTATTCAAACTCAACACGTGAAGTTGCTCAAGACGGACGTCGTGGTGCTTTGATGTTATCAGTTTCTATCAACCATCCAGATTCTGAAGGATTTATCGATGCGAAGTTAGAACAAGGTAAAATTACAGGTGCAAACGTTTCTGTTCGTATCGATGATGATTTTATGCGTGCGGTTCGCGATAAAAAAGTTTATACTCAGAAATATCCTATCTTTAGTTCAAATCCTGCTTTTTCAAAAGAAATTCAAGCGCATGAATTATGGAAAAAAATTGTTCATAATGCTTGGAAATCAGCAGAACCAGGAATTTTATTCTGGGATACAATCATCAACGAATCGTTGCCAGATTGTTACGCTGACTTAGGATACAAAACCGTTTCTACAAATCCATGTGGAGAAATTCCTTTATGTCCGTATGATTCTTGTCGTTTATTAGCGATTAATTTATTTTCATACGTAGAAAATCCATTTACAAAAGAAGCTTCTTTCAATTTCGAATTATTCAAAAAACACGTGGCAATTGCACAACGTATGATGGATGATATTATTGATTTAGAATTAGAAAAAATCGATGCTATTTTAGTTAAGATTGATCAAGATCCAGAAGGAGAAGAAGTAAAACATATCGAAAGAAATTTATGGTTAGAAATCCGTAAAAAAGCGGGTGAAGGACGTAGAACTGGAGTTGGAATTACAGCAGAAGGTGATATGTTAGCAGCATTAGGAATTCGTTACGGAAGTGAAGAAGGAAATGCGTTTGCTGTAAATATTCATAAAACTTTGGCTTTGGCTGCTTACCGTTCATCAGTTGATATGGCTAAAGAACGTGGTGCCTTTGCAATATTTGATGCAAAACGCGAAGCAAATAATCCGTTTATGTTACGTATGAAAGAAGCTGACCCAGCTCTTTATAATGATATGTTAGAATACGGACGTAGAAATATTGCTTTATTAACGATTGCTCCAACCGGAAGTACTTCGTTATTATCGCAAACTACATCTGGAATCGAACCTGTGTTTATGCCAGTTTACAAACGTCGTCGTAAAGTAAATCCAAACGACAAAGATGTTCGTGTTGATTTTATTGATGAAGTTGGAGATTCTTGGGAAGAATATGTAGTTTTCCATCATAAATTCAAACAATGGATGGAAGTGAACGGAATTAATTCTTCTAAAAACTTCTCGAATGAAGAAATCGATGAGTTAATTTCGCAATCGCCATATTTCAAAGCTACATCAAATGATGTGGATTGGTTAAGTAAAGTTGAAATGCAAGGAGCAATCCAAAAATGGGTTGACCACTCAATTTCTGTAACGATTAATATTCCAAACGATGCAACTGAAGAATTGGTTGATAAGTTGTACATGAAAGCTTGGGAAGTTGGTTGTAAAGGTGTGACGGTTTACCGTGATGGCTCACGTGCCGGAGTTCTTTTGGCAAATGACAAAAAAGAAGATAAAAAAGAAAACGAAGTAGAAATTAAAGAAACTAATTTCCCTACAAAACGTCCACAAATATTAGATTGTGATATTGTTCGTTTCCAAAACAACAAAGAAAAATGGATTGCATTTATTGGAAAAATTGATGACCAACCGTATGAAATTTTTACCGGTTTAGCTGATGACGAAGACGGAATTTTAATTCCACGTTGGGTTAACGAAGGATTTATTATCAAAAATAGAGATGAAAAAGGAAATTCTAGATACGATTTCCAATACATCAACCAACGCGGTTATAAAACAACTATCGAAGGTTTATCGCACCGTTTTAATCCTGAATTCTGGAATTATGCTAAATTAATTTCGGGTACTTTAAGACACGGAATGGCAATTGACAATGTGGTTGAATTAATCAACTCATTACAATTAGATAACGAATCAATCAACACTTGGAAAAACGGAGTTGCTCGTGCATTAAAACGTTTTGTGCCGGACGGAACTGAAGCTAAAGGTCAAAAATGTTCAAACTGTCAATCTACGAATTTAATGTATCAAGAAGGTTGTTTAACTTGTAAAGATTGTGGTTCATCTAAATGTGGATAAGAATTAACAATATTTTAATTATTTCAGTTTAGATTTATAGTAATTTTATCGCTTAAAATATTAAAAATAATGAAAAAGTCAATATTAGCTCTTGCAGTGATTGCTACTGTATTTGCTTCTTGTAAAAAAGAAGAACCAAAAGTTAACGAAGAACAAGTTTTAGAAGAAGTTGTTTTAGAAGAAGTTGCTTATACTAATAAATTAGAGTGGACGGCATATAAAACTCCTGAGAAAATTGGAGTTAACGGAACATTCAATACCATTGAAGTTACTGGAGTTAAAGATTCTGGTGTAGTTGACCAAGATTATACAGGAGCTGCTTTTAAAATCACAACTTCATCAGTTAATACAAAAGATGCAGGTCGTGATGATAAATTAAAAGCAGGTTTCTTTGGTTTACTAGCTGGTGATATCAACGGAAAATTTGTTTCTTTTCAAAACGGTAAAGCAGTTGTTGAATTAACAATGAACGATGTAACTAAAACAAAAGACTTCACTTATACAGTGGTTGATAATGTTTTAAAAATGAACGGAGAAATCGACATCATCGAAGATTTTGACGGTACAAAAGCGTTTAATAGTATTCATGAATTATGTAAAGAATTACACATGGATAAAACTTGGACACAAGTTACTTTAAATGTAGAAATAGCTAAAAAATAAGCTTAAAAAAAATATGAGACTGAAAAGGGGAACTTGTTTAAAAAGTTCCTCTTTTTTTGTACATTTGCAATTCGAAAATCCAAACAGTATGATGTTAGATAGATTACAATATGTAAAACAACGTTTTGACGAAGTTTCAGATTTGATTATTCAACCTGATGTTATCGCCGACCAAAAGCGTTATGTACAGTTAAATAAGGAATATAAAGATTTAAAAGCGTTAGTTGATAAACGCGAAGAATATATAAATGCAGTTGGTAACATTGAAGAAGCTAACGAAATAATTGCAGATGGTTCAGATGCCGAAATGGTTGAAATGGCTAAAATGCAATTAGAAGAAGCAAAAGCTCTTTTACCTGAATTAGAAGAAGAAATCAAATTTATGTTGATTCCTAAAGACCCGGAAGACGCTAAAAACGTTATGGTTGAAATCCGTGCGGGTACTGGAGGTGATGAAGCTTCTATTTTTGCTGGAGATTTATTCCGTATGTACACAAAATTCTGTGAAGCAAAAGGATGGAGAACTTCTGTTGTAGATTTAAACGAAGGAACTTCAGGTGGTTTCAAAGAGGTTATTTTTGAAGTTACTGGAGAAGACGTTTACGGAAGCTTAAAATACGAAGCAGGTGTTCACCGTGTACAACGTGTTCCTCAAACAGAAACACAAGGACGTGTGCATACATCGGCTGCAACAGTTATGGTTTTACCAGAAGCTGAAGAATTTGACGTTCAAATTGATATGAACGATGTTCGTGTGGACTTTTTCTGTTCATCAGGTCCTGGTGGTCAGTCGGTAAATACTACAAAATCAGCCGTTCGTTTAACACACATTCCAACTGGATTAGTGGCGCAATGTCAAGATCAAAAATCGCAACATAAAAACAAAGATAAAGCTTTAACCGTTTTGCGTTCTCGTTTATACGAAATGGAGTTGGCAAAGAAACAAGCTGAAGATGCTACAAAACGTTCTTCTCAGGTTTCTTCTGGTGACCGTTCGGCTAAAATTCGTACATACAATTATCCACAAGGTCGTGTAACAGACCACCGTATCGGAATGGATATTTTTGATATGGATGGTGTAATGAGTGGTAAAATTCAAAAATTTATCGATGAATTACAATTAGTTGCAAATACTGAAAAGTTAAAAGAATCTGAAGTATTTTAATTATATAAGCCTCTTATTTAGAGGCTTTTTTTCTATTTTTTAAAGCATAAACTTCAGGTTATTTTTTATATTGTCCCGCTTTCGCTATTAGTTTTGTTTCACAAAAGCTAGACGCTCAATCGGGGCTAAACATAAACATATTGTTTTATTTTTAAGTTTTTTAAACCATGACAACAAAACAACTGGTAGAACAAATTCGTACAAAAAAATCATTTTTATGTATTGGTTTAGATGTCGATTTAAATAAAATTCCACACCATTTATTACAAACCGAAGACCCAATTTTTGAATTCAATAAAGCCATCATCGATGCAACACATGATTTATGTGTTTCGTATAAACCCAATACAGCTTTTTACGAAGCTTACGGAATCAAAGGTTGGCAATCTTTAGCAAAAACCATTAATTACATCAACGAAAAATATCCTGAAATTTTCACAATTGCCGATGCAAAACGCGGTGATATCGGAAATACTTCAACCATGTACGCAAAAGCTTTTTTCGAAGATTTAGCTTTCGATTCGGTAACTGTTGCTCCGTACATGGGAAAAGATTCAGTGGAACCATTCTTAGCTTTTAAAGATAAACATACCATTATGTTAGCTTTAACTTCAAACGAAGGTGCTTTTGATTTTCAGACTAAAACAGTTGATGGTGAAGAACTTTATAAAAAAGTTATTCAAACATCAAAAAAATGGCATCATTCAGAAAATTTAATGTATGTGGTTGGAGCAACAAAAGCTGAGTATTTTAAAGAAATCCGTCAAATTGTACCAAATAATTTTTTGTTGGTTCCTGGAGTTGGCGCTCAAGGCGGAAGTTTAAAAGATGTTTGTCAGTTTGGTTTAAACAAACAAATTGGTTTATTAATCAATTCTTCACGTGGAATTATTTACGCTTCAAACGGAACTGATTTTGCAACTGCAGCTCGTAACGAAGCTTTAAAACTTCAAAAAGAAATGGAAGTAATTCTTTCGTTTAATTTTTAAATTATGCTTACAATCACAGATCAAATAGGAGTAACATATACTTTTGAAACGGCACCAAAACGTATCGTTTCTTTGGTTCCTTCACAAACTGAAACTTTATTTGAGTTAGGTTTAGAAGATAAAATTATTGGTATTACCAAATTTTGTGTGCATCCGTATCATTTAAAAGCAACTAAATTATCGATTGGTGGAACTAAGAAAGTTCATGTCGAAAAAATTCGAGCTTTAAATCCCGATATTATTGTTGCTAATAAAGAAGAAAACACCTTAGAAATTGTTGAATCGTTAAAAAATATTTGTCCAGTTTGGGTTACAGATGTTCGTTCAGTTGAAGATAGTGTTCAAATGATTGCTGATTTTGGTGAAATTTTTAATAGAAGAACCGATGCTAAAAAATGGATTGAGAAAACGCAATTTGCTCTAGATGATTTTCAGAAATTTGTTTCGGACAAACCAACACGTAAATCGGCTTATTTGATTTGGCGTGAACCTTATATGGCTGCAGGAAAAGATACGTTTATTAATACGTTGTTAACTTTAAATAACTTTACTAATATTTATGATAATCGTGAGGATCGTTATCCTGAAGTTGAAATCCGAAAAATGCGAATTCAGGGAGATCCTGATGTTGTTTTCTTATCATCGGAACCTTACCCGTTTAAAGAAGAACATGCTTTTGAAATTGGCAGAAGTACACATCATGCGAAAACCGTTTTTGTTGATGGCGAAATGTTTTCTTGGCATGGTGTTCGATTGGTTCGTGCATTTGAATATTTTAAGATTTTACACGATCGTTTAGGTGACGAATAAATAAAAATTAGAAATAAAAAAAGCACATCAAATTAAATTTGATGTGCTTTTTTTATTGAAAGCGTAAGTGCGTTAACGGGTGAAGCGATATCCTTTTTCTGAATTTTAATTTAGAAAAAGATTTAGCGAAACACGTGCCGATTAAAAAACGACTTCGGATTTTTTGTAAGCGGAACGCCAAGGTTATTTTATTTCAAAAAATCTTTGTCTTTATAAGCCGGATTTGGGTATTTGTAAAAACCTTCACCAGTTGCAACTCCCAACTTATTTTGATCGATAAAATGCTGCTTAAGATACTCAACTGTTTTTATTTTAAGTGGATCATTTGTTTTTTGAGCCGCCATTTGGTTGATGTTATATGCCGTTGTGATACCAACAATATCTAAAATTGCAAAAGGACCAATTGGCGCACCAGTTGCAATCATCCAAGTTTTATCAATGGTTTCGATGTCCGAAACTTCGTTTATAAGTAGGTTTGTTGCCGCGCTTAAAAAAGGTACTAATAAAGAATTTAGGATGTAGCCTGGCTGTTCTTTATGAAGTGGTAAAGTTACCATTCCGATAGCTTTTGCAAAGTCAACAATAGTATCGAATGTTTCTTTTGAGGTTTCGGAATGTCCCATGATTTCGGCTGTATTATTTATCCAAATTGTATTAGCGAAATGTAAAGCACAGAATTTCTTTGGACGCCCCGTTGCTTGTGCAAACATACTTGGTAATAAGGTTGACGAATTTGTAGCGAACAACGTTTTTTCTGGAGCTAAATTTGCTAGTTGTTTATAGAAACTAAATTTGCTAGCCAGATTCTCTGGAATGGCTTCAATTACTAAATCAGCATTTTTTACAGCTTCTGCTAGATTTGAGTTGTATTGTAGATTTTGGAACGTATTATTTAACTGTTCATCGTTTGCATTTAAATCGCGTTTATAAGCATTTGCTAACGTATCAAATTTTGATTTTGCTTTCTCTAAAACCTCATCGTTTATATCGTAAACAGTTACTTTAAAACCATGAAATGCCGTTTGAAATGCAATTTGATAACCTAAAACACCACTTCCTGCAACTGTAACATTTTTAATATTCATTTTATACTTTTTTTAGTTTTATTAAAATTACAAAAAAAACGAAAATGAACTTATCTATTTACAATGATTTTATGAACTTCTTGTAAATCTTTATTCTTTATTTTAAAGATATAAATTCCGTTACTCAAATTAGATAAATCTATTTGTTTTTGTTGAGTATTAAAATTTTCTGTTAGTACGATTTGACCTAAATTATTGTAAATTTCTAGACTAAAAATTGATTCAATTGTTGAATTGATTTCAACGAAATCTGAAGCTGGATTTGGATAAATCTTGAAATTATTTTTTTGTGAATCGAATTCATTTCTAGAAAGTATATCACATTCTTCATTAAAAACTGTGTCGAGATAAGATAATCTATCTGTTATCCAATCTGACATATAGGTCAGATTTCCTGTATAATAATCAAAATCATCCCAAACTAGAGTTTCTCTTTCATAAACTCCGTTTTGTAATAATAAATTATAATTTGTATTAAACATGTTCATTATTGAAGAATGTGTAATATCATTTTGTCTTAGTGATTGCCATTTTGAACGTAGTTTATCACGAAATCCATTTTCACTACAATCGTTAATTAAACGATCATAAAAGCCATTGGTTAAAAGATCTTGTGTTTCAGTATCATTAGATCCCGTCCACATGGTTCCAAAAGTTCCATCTAAATCCCAAGGTACATAAAAGTACGGTGTGTTTGTATCGTATTTTGCAATGTAAATGTTTTTACCGGTATTGTCCGTGGCTCTTAACAAGTTTAAGAAAATATAATAATCTACTAAATTATCAATATGGAATTTTGTACTGTAATTTGCATAAAAATCGGTATCTGTTGAGTTAATTATAAAATCACTTAAATCATATAAATTTTGCCAATTAATTTCTTCATCTGGATGTTTATATTCGAATCCATCCCATATATCAGAGTTGTTATCAAAAGGAGGTAAGGTATAGAAGGTTGTGTTTCCCCAATGGTCACCTTTGTATAATTCGCCACGAATTGTTCCGTTATGTTTTTTTAATTTTAATTGTTTTCTTTTAACTTTTTCTCCCAAACAATAAATTCCACGATATTCATTATTAACGAAGAGTTCAACATAATTCATTCTTACAGCATTAATAGCTTCGGGTTCGTTTTCAATATAATGTAAATCATTGATTATTCTCCAAATGTCGAAATTTGTTTTATTACGAATTCTTAATGGTTCATTTGCCATAGCTTGTAAATTCCAACTATCTTCTGTAACCATGTTTAATAATGAATGGTCCTCAGTATCTGTTCCTAATGCATCTGTCCAAAACTTAATTTCCATTGATTTTTTAGGAAGGCTTTGACTATAACCACCTCGATATTGAATACCAATATCAGACTCTAAATAATTCTGATTTTTTTCAATCATTTTAAAATTAGCCCACACATCTGGTTCGTCAACAATTGTGTTTGATGTTGAAATTGAGATTATAGGAAACTCGGTAAAATAAAGTATAAAATTGGAATTTTGTGATGGTATGAAAATGGAATATGGTGTTCCGATTTCAATTGTGGAAACAGGACTTATAAAAGAACATAATTCACCAATCATGATATTTGTCTTTAATCCTATCCAATTGGTATTTATATAATCAATATCCATGTTTGTTAAAACTATATGATTTGTTGTATCAATAAAAAATTGATTCTGATTTACAATTATAGTTTCATTTGCATGCATCTTTATGGATATAAAAATGAATATAATAAGTAATTTATATGATTTCATAGTAGTTAATTTTTTATTCAATTTTAATTTTATCTCCTTTAAACTTAGGTTCTGTGCGTCTAAGAATATCTAAAAAAACTTTTAAGCGCGCAAAGTATTCTCGTACTTGTGTTTTTGAAATGGTAACTGTATTGACATCTTTTGCATTAAATCCGAATGCTTCAATACCATATTTATCAGCAATATAAATAGTGCGTTGATTATGAAATTTTTGTGAAATGATAATTATATCGTCTTGACTGAAAATTTCATTAGTACGAACTACTGAATCCAAAGTACGAAAACCTGCAAAATCTAGAAAAATATGTTCTTCTGGAATTCCTCTTTCAATCAATTCTAATTTCATTTCTTCAGGTTCATTATAGCCTTCAACACTATTATCGCCTGAGGCTATTATATATTTTATTTTTCCAGCTTTGTAAAGTTCAACTGCTGTATCAATCCGATTATAAAAATATTGGTTTGGATTTCCGTTTGAATAATTTTTATTGGTTCCTAAAAAGCAATCCTACTTTTTTAAAGGGAACATTTTCAATTTTGTCCGAATGTTTTTCTTTTGTACAATTTATAATACTTCTATTTGCAATAATTGTTGCAATTAAAACAACAATAGAAAAAATGCCAATTGCTTTTAAAATTCTTTTCATTTCAATTAAAATTTCAAAATTCAATATACGTAATATTTTTAAACTCGTAAAAAGCTAACTATATTTGCATCTTAACAACACAATTAAATTATGCTTACAGAATTAAATGCTATTTCACCAATTGATGGTCGTTATAGAAGTAAAACACAAGCTTTAGCACCTTATTTTTCTGAGGAAGCTTTAATTAAATATCGCGTTTTGGTAGAGGTTGAATATTTTATTGCACTTTGTGAATTGCCTTTACCTCAATTACAAAATATTGACAAAGTTATTTATCCGTCGTTACGTAAAATTTATGAAGATTTTTCTACGGAAGATGCTTTATGGATTAAAGAAACTGAGAAAACAACCAATCATGATGTAAAAGCTGTTGAGTATTTTATTAAGCAAGCTTTTGACAAATTAGGTTTACATGAACATAAAGAATTTATCCATTTCGGATTAACTTCTCAAGATATAAATAATACCGCAATTCCATTATCTACAAAAGATGCGTTTTCAAATGTTTATATGCCAACTTTAATCAACGTAATTAACAAGTTGAAAGAGTTAAGCATGGAATGGAAAGACGTTCCGATGTTAGCAAGAACGCATGGTCAACCTGCATCTCCAACACGTTTAGGAAAAGAGATTCATGTTTTTGTTGTGCGTTTAGAAGAGCAATTACGTTTGTTAAACAACGTTCCGTTTGCTGCTAAATTTGGTGGCGCAACCGGTAATTTTAATGCACATTTTGTAGCTTATCCTACAAACGATTGGAAACAATTTGGAGAAGATTTTGTTGAAGGAATTTTAGGATTAAAACATTCATTCCCAACAACACAAATTGAACATTACGATCATTTTGCTGCATTTTTTGATGCATTAAAACGTATTAATACCATTTTAATTGACTTAGATCGTGACATTTGGCAATATGTTTCAATGGAATATTTCAAGCAAAAAATAAAAGCTGGAGAGATTGGTTCATCAGCGATGCCACATAAAGTAAATCCGATTGATTTTGAAAATTCTGAAGGTAACTTAGGAATTGCAAATGCTATTTTTGAACATTTAGCAGCAAAACTTCCAATTTCTCGTCAACAAAGAGATTTAACAGATAGTACTGTTTTACGTAATGTGGGTGTTCCAATGGGACATACAATTATTGCTTTTGAAGCAACATTAAAAGGATTGAATAAATTGTTATTAAACGAATCTAAATTCGAACAAGATCTAGAAAATAATTGGGCGGTTGTAGCTGAAGCCATTCAAACGATTTTGAGAAGAGAAGCTTATCCAAATCCGTATGAAGCATTAAAAGATTTAACTCGTACAAATACTGCAATTACTAGAGAATCTATTCAAGAATTTATTTCTAATTTAAATGTTTCTGATGAAATAAAATCTGAATTAAAACAAATTACACCTAGTACTTATTTAGGAATTCAATTTTAAATATAAACAAAAACGAGAACTTTAAAGTTCTCGTTTTTTTATTTACCAATTCGTAATCAATAGATTTCTAGCTGCTTTTATGCTACATTTTTGATATTTTGAATAGGCTTGTGCCGCTCGATTTCTAATCGATTCATTTGATTCATTATTCACGTAACCTTCTAATGCATCGTGAATAATGTAAGCTTCAGGTGCCATTAAATGACTTGTCCAAACTATCGGATTTACATTATTATCTTGCATCAAAGGACCAAAAAACCGCTTGCTATAACAAGCTAAAATAATCACATCACGTTGTTTTTTGTCTAAATTTATAAATTCATTTTTTAATTGAAAATCCATTAAACCATCATGTCCAATATATGTAATTAAATTTGCATTGCCATTAATTCCAATAACTTCATCATTGATATGAATGGTATCTTTGAACTGTCCTGAACTACTTTTTAAAAAATCAATCGTAGTTTGTTCAATTTCTTTGCCATCATAAGCATCCGCAATTAAATAAAAGTTTTGAGTTTTATGCTTAAAAACCAAGCGTTCAAGAATGGTTTCATCTATTTTAGTTTGTTTCAGTAATTCCCAATCTTTACTCTTTTTAAAATAAGTTCGAACTCCATAACCTGCTCCCCAATATAAATTATTATTCGGATCTTGACCATTCCCAATTTTGGCAGGTACAGGGACAATTCCTTGATATTTATTATCACAAAGAGCAACTAAAATATGTGCCGTTTTAATTGAATCGTTATAAACTAATGAATCTTGAGTACTAATTTCAACATCATTTTTTACATTTTCAATTTTAGTTTGACAGTTAAAAATTAAAAATAAAATAGGCAAGAAGTAAGTCATCTTTTTCATTTATAGAAGTTTAATAAAGAATTTAGGAATTCAAATTCTCAATTACAGTTTATAATAAAATGTATTTTTCAGCTATTAAATTAAAAATACGATTTTTTTTCTTTTCAATAATTTCTTCGTAAAGTTCAATTTTAATAGATTTAATATTCTTGGGTAGTTTTATTGTTTCTTCTTTTGAATAAGTATAATTACAAATTTGATCAAATTTTTTTCTACTAATCGGTTTAATTTCTACAAAGTGTTTTATATAAAAAATTCCGTTACTGATTTCTTGTTTATTTTTAATTTTCTTTATCGTCTTTTGAAACATTTTGTCAGATCGAATTAATCCATTTAATCGATATTCGATTTTCTCATCATTTAGATTAAGAATAGTTATGTAAAAATGTTTTGATTCATTTTTATAAAAAATGCTATTATTTTCTATAACTGTATCTATTTCATTAAAATCATCAATTAAAAATGTAGATATTTTAATTTTTTTATCTGCTTTTGAATTAAATAATGAAAATATTCCTTGTAGCATGACTTTATGTTTTGTCAGTTGATTTAAATATTAGTATATGGAATATATTTAGAAAAATTTTCTAAAATCGTATCTAAAAAAATAATAATTATTTAAAAATATGGAATTTTTACCAAATAAAATATCCCTGATTTCATTGATATTTTATATAAATTTTTTAATAAAAAAATCCCAAAGGAATAACAACCGATGGGATTTTAATTTTTAATGTTGGTACATTTTATTGTACTCGTTTATATATTTTTCTTTTATATGTCTGCGTTTAAATTTTAAAGTAGGCGTAAGGTGACCTGCTTCGATACTCCAAACATCAGGTGTTAATTGAAAAACTTTTATTTGTTCCCAATTACCAAAACTTTTGTTTATATCGTTAATTACTTTTTGAATTCTATTAATTACTTGCTCATTTGCAATAAGTTCTGTATTTGATGTTCCTACATTTAAGTTTTTGCGTTTTGCCCATTCGCGAACAAAATTAAAATCGGGTTGAATTAAAGCTCCAGGCATTTTTTCACCATCACCAACAACCATAATTTGTTCGATAAAACGAGAAGCTTTCATCGCATTTTCTAAAGCTTGAGGAGCGATGTATTTTCCTCCAGAAGTTTTGAACATTTCTTTTTTACGGTCGGTAATTTTCAAGAATCCATCTGTATCAATTTCTCCAATATCTTCGGTATGGAAATATCCATTTTTGATAACTTCGGCAGTTTTTTCAGGATCTTTATAATATCCTAACATCACCGAATCACTTTTGGTTACTATTTCTCCATCTTCAGCAATCTTAACTTCAAAACCATCTAATGGTTTGCCGACAGTACCATATTTTAAATTTCTATTTCGTAAATCATTTACTGCAATTACCGGAGAAGTTTCGGTTAAACCATAACCTTCCATGCAAACCATTTCGGCAGCAGTGAAAGCTCTACCTAAACGTTGCTGAAGGGCCGCACTTCCACAAACAACCGTGTTTAAATTTCCGCCTAAAGCTTGTTTCCATTTAGATAATACTAATTTACGAGCAATACTTAATTTAAAGTTATACCAAGCTCCGTTTTGTCCGTAGGGCTGAAACTCTTCTGCTAGTTCAACAGACCAGAAAAATAGTTTTCTTTTAATACCAGATAATGCAGCTCCTTTTTCAATGATTCTATCATAAACTTTTTCTAGTAAACGAGGAACAACGCACATAACGTGAGGTTTAACTTCAACTATATTTTCTCCAATTCTATCGATTGATTCTGCAAAATAGATTTCTAAACCACCATATTGATACAAATACAAAAGCATACGTTCATAAACATGGCAACAAGGTAAAAAACTTAATGCTCTATCACTTCCATAAACAAATGGTACGCGATTTTGACATCCCATAAAATTTGAAATTATGTTTTTGTGAGATAACATAACTCCTTTTGGTTTGCCAGTAGTTCCAGAAGTATAAATAATAGTTGCTAAATCATCTGTTTTAATATTGCTTTTTCGAACTTCAACTTCTGATTCATTATTTAAAGTATTTCCTAAAGCAATTAAATCATTGATATTTTTACATCCATTTATTTTATCAAATGAATATAAATCTTTAACTAAAGGAAGTTTATCTTCAATAGCTTTAATCTTATTATATAAAATTTCATCAGATACAAAACATAAGTTTGCTTCTGAATGGTTGAAAATATAATCAAACTCTTCAACAGAAACCGTTGGGTAAATCGGTACATTTTGTGCTCCAACTTGTAAAATAGCAATATCCAAAATATTCCATTCAGTTCTGTTCGCAGTTGTGATTACAGCAATTTTATCATTAGGTTGTACACCAATATGAATTAATGCTTTTGAAATTGCATTAACCTTTTCTAAATATTCTTTACTCGAAGTTTTTTTCCAATTACCATTACTTTTTGTAGCAAATTGTACAGGTAAATTATATTTTTCGTGCGCATAGTAAGCGACATCGAATAAACGCTCAACTTTTATCATGTTCTTTTTTCTCTATCACAAATATGAAGAAAATATTTTTAATATAGATTATAAAATTATTTAATAAAATATTTTTTATATGATTTTAAATTCCTAAAAAATAAAAAGAATCCTTAATGTAGGATTCTTAATACCATCTTTTTTTATTCTTTTTTGAACTATCAGATTTTCTAGAATTCGAATTATTTTTTGATGTTGAATTTCCGTTTTTAGGATTTGTTTTCTTTTTATTTCGGAAATCAGGTTTGGCATTTGGATTTTTTTCTTTCCATGGAAACGGATGGTCTAAAACTTCTTTAGCAACAATTCGAGTTAATTTTTTAATTGCCTCCCAATAAACCTTTTCGTCTTTACCGCAAAAAGCAATCGAAGTTCCTTCCATTCCAGCACGACCGGTTCTACCAATTCGGTGAACGTAAGTTTCTGGAACATTTGGCAAATCAAAATTGATAACGTAATTAAGCGCATCAATATCGATTCCGCGCGAAGCGACATCAGTTGCAACTAAAATATCTAATTGCTTATCTTTAAAATTCTTTAAAATTTCTTCGCGTTTATTTTGTGATTTATCTCCATGAATTCCGTCAGCATTTAAATTGTTTTTCTGAAGATATTCAACAATGGAATCAACACCGTGTTTGGTTCTTGCAAAAATTAAAACATTTTTTAAATTTTGTTCAGAAATGATATGGAATAATAGTTTCTTTTTATCTTCTTTTTCGACAAAATAGATGCGCTGTTTCACTTGAATCGAAGCACTCGAAATCGGGTCAACCGAAACAAATGCAGCATTTGTCATAAAATCATCCGCTAATTCACGAACAGCCATTGGCATGGTTGCAGAAAATAAAAGCGTTTGACGATTATCTGGAGTCAATTTAATTACTTTACGAACATCGGCAATAAAACCCATATCTAACATCAAATCAGCTTCATCGATAACCAATTGATGTACGTGGTCTACATTAATATGTTGTTGTTTGTATAAATCTAAAAAACGTCCTGGTGTGGTTACCAAAACATCAATTCCGCTTTTTAACGCATCAACTTGAGGAACTTGATTTACACCTCCATAAAGTACCAAAGTTTTGATATTTGTAAATTGAGAATATTTAACAAAATTTTCTTCTATTTGAATGGCTAATTCGCGAGTAGGAGTCAAGACAACCGTCCGAATTAACTTTCTTTTTTTAGCAGAACCAACAATTTTATGAATATCGTTTATGATTGGGATGGCAAATGCAGCTGTTTTTCCTGTTCCTGTTTGTGCACATCCAACTAAATCTTTTCCTTCTAAAATTAAAGGAATAGCTTTTTGTTGAATTGGAGTAGGTGACTCATAACCAACATCTTTAATCGCTTCTAAAACATTATTGTTTAATTTAAAATCTGTAAACTGCATAAATTGTTATTTGTTGCAAAATTACGTTTTTTTAAGTGAAGCTTGTAATTTGACGCAAATAAATAATCAGATTATAAAAGTTTTACTATTTTTATGACTTACTTTAATGCATCTATGAAAAAAATATTACTTCCTGTATTTATCTTATTATCTCAAATAACAATTGCTCAAAATCAAGTCGATTTTATTAAAGCCAATGCAACTATTGATTTTGATATTTCGCAACGAAAAATTTTAGGAAATGTTTCTTATACATTTGATTTGAAATCTGAAATTGATACCATTAGAATTGACGCCAAAAATATGCAAATTCAATCGGTTTTGATTGACGGTAAATCAGCTGGTTTTAAATATGATAACAAGCAAATTAAATTGTATGCAGGTTATAAAATCGGAAGTAATAATTTAGCTATAAAGTACAATACAATTCCAAAACAGACCGTTTATTTTGTTGGAACTGGAAATGATTTGCAAATTTGGACACAAGGACAAGGAAAATACACTTCACATTGGTTGCCAAGTTTTGATGATTACAATGAAAAGGTTATTTTTAATATGTCAATTTCGTTTGATAAAAATTACCAAGTTGTTTCAAACGGAGTTTTAGCAAATAAAAAAACGAACGGAAATAATGTTACTTGGAATTATCAGATGGAACAACCGATGAGTTCTTATTTGTTAATGTTTGCAGTTGGTAAGTATGATGTTTCTACGCAAAAAAGTACTTCTGGGATTCCGATTGAATCTTACCTAAAACCTTCGGATAAAACAAAATACGAAAGTACATATCAACATACCAAACAAATGTTTGATTTCTTTGAAAAAGAAATTGGTTATAATTATCCTTGGAAGATTTATAGAAATGTTCCGGTTGAAGATTTTTTATATTCAGGAATGGAAAATACAACATCCACCATTTTTAATCAAGATTTTGTAGTTGATAATATTGGAGCATTCGATAGAAATTACGTTAATGTAAATGCGCATGAATTGGCACATCAATGGTTTGGCGATTTAATTACTGCAAAATCGGGTAAAGACCATTGGTTACAAGAAGGATTTGCAACATTTTATGCACTTTTGGCTGAACGCGAAATTTATGGTGATGATTATTTTTATTGGGAGCTTTACGAAATGGCCGAAAAAATTCAGAAAGAAAGTCAAAATCAAACCAATACAACCATCTTAAGTGAAGGTTCAACTTCATTGACTTATTATGAAAAAGGAGCTTGGGCGTTATTTGCATTAAGAAATCAAATTGGTGATGCTAATTTTCAAACAGCTGTAAAAAACTATCTTACAAAATATGCTTTTCAGAATGTATCGACTGATGATTTTTTAAAAGAAGTTGAAAATGTTTGTAGTTTTGATTCAGCTAAATTCAAAAAAGATTGGTTGAATAACAGTAAATTCGATATTAAACAAGCCGTTTTTTTATTGAAGAATAATCCAATGATTCATCAGTATTTAGAATTGATTGACAAACAAGCTTTACCATTTGAATCAAAAAAAGAGTACTTAATTAATACTTTAGTTAATAGTCCTTATGACAAAGTAAAACAAGAAGTTATATATCAAATACATAATGTTTCATATCCAGAAGCAAAAGAATTTTATGATTATGTAGCGCAATCAGATAATCTAAAAGTACGTCAAGCAATGGTTCAAATTTTGAAAGAAATTCCGAATGAATATGTTGAAACTTATGAAACATTTCTAGATGACGAATCTTACATAACTCAAGAAATCGCTTTAAAAAACATTTGGTATCAACGTCCAGATTTGAAACATAAGGTTTTAGATAAATCTAAAAATTGGGAAGGTTTCAACGATAAAAATTTACGAATTACTTGGTTGATGTTGGCATTAGCAACTGATAATTATAATTTAGATAAAAAGCCAAATTGGTATAAAGAATTGGAAGGTTATGCATATTCAAAATACAACAGCAATGTTCGAATGAATGCTATTTCTGCAATGTGGTTTTTGAATCAATACGATAGCAACACATTACCACATTTAGTAAATGCATTAGTTAGCCATAAACCACAATTCAGAAAATTTGGACGTGAAGCTATTATTAAATTGTGTTCTAAAAAAGAATTTAAAAAACATTTTACCGATTTAATTCCTTATTTACCTGAAGACGAGCATGTAGCATTAAAAAAAATAATGAGTGAGATTGATAATCAATAAAACGAAGTATTTATTTAAATGGATGATTTTTTAATTAATTCATTTACTTTTAGTTTTTTTGATAAAAAATTCATTAAAGAAAAAAAACAAAGTGAATAAAAATGATATTAAATTTTTCCTTTAATAATAATTCTGGAGCCAAAATAAATTCGATAATATTCATAGTTATTATTTCAATAATTTAAACAACAGCATTAAGTTTAGATTTAAAATTTGATAAGATCCAAATTGTCATTAAAATTTCTTAAAAACCAATTAGATTTACAAAAAAACTGCTTGTTTTTTATCTTAAATTGTAGAAATTAATATTTGATATCTTGGAACTAAATTTATACTTTAAAAATAATAAGTTAATTAGTCAAGCTGAAATAATTATAAAATTTATAAAAAAATATTTATTTTCTAGTGTTTTTATTTTAAAATAGAAAAAAAATTAATGAATTGAAATAAATTTAGCATTAAGCTTTTATCTTAAATTATCTTTTCTTAAAATTTTACCTGTTGCGGTTTCTTTGAAATTCGTTACAAATTGAATTTCTTTAGGCTTTTCAAACGGCAATAAAACATCAAACATTTGAGGTTCTATTAGATAAGGCTCGCTTTCAATCACCAAAACCAATTTATTTCCTAAAACAATATCTTCTTTACCGATTACAAAAAATCGATACGAAATAAAAGGTGCCAATTTTTCTTCAATTTGTTCAGGAAAAAGCTTGACACCACCCGAATTAATCACATTATCGACGCGCCCCAACCATTTGAATTGATTTGGAGTTTTAAATTCAACCAAATCATTAGTAACTAGTTTATCTGGATTTACGCTAGGTGCATCGATAACTAAACAACCACGAGCATCAACCGAAATTTGAGCATGCGGAAGTGGGGTAAAAAATTCTTCTGAAATTTTCTTAGCTGCGATATGCGTAATGGTTTCGGTCATACCGTAAGTTTCGTAAACTTCAGAAGTCGAATCTAAAATCAATTCTTTAACTTTTAAATCTAGTTTTGCACCACCTACAATTAATTTTTTTATCAGATGAAGTTTATCAACACTATTAATTACTTGCAAAGGCACCATCGCAACAAAATCGTAAGTTTTAATAATTTCACTTAATGGATTTGAGCTTGGATTTACCAAATCTAAATGTAATCCCAAAATCAAAGAGCGAACAAACATTAATTTCCCTGCAATGTATTTTGTTGGTAAACAAAGTAACGCCGAATTGGTTGGTTGTAAATTAAAATGGATTCCGGTAGCTTTTGCAGAATTGATAACTGCTTGCTTTTTTAATTCGATTTGCTTGGGAGTTCCGGTTGTTCCCGAGGTTGTTAATGTAATAAAATCATTCGTATCAAACCATTGCATAATCAAATTTCCAAAATCTTGTTTGTAAGTTTCGTCTGAATTTTGATACTGATTTGCAAGTTCAATTAATTGTTTTTCATCATAAAATTCTCCATTCAAACGGAAATTGTTATGAATATAATTTGTGTTCATCATTTAAATCTTTCCTGTTAATTTATTTTTCCAATCGTTCCATTTGTATTTTTTAGCAAACAAAAAAATCAAAATCGGAAACACTACTAAAACTTGAATGTAAATTTCTGTAAAACTCATCGATTCAACATTTTGCTCAAAAATTGCATTTGTTTGCAATGCCGAATTTTTTGAGGTTACCAAAAGTGCACCAACTAAATTATTCGCCGCATGAAAACCTAAGGCTAATTCTAAACCATTGTCCATTAAAGTTATGATACCTAAAAATAAACCTGTACCGATGTAGAAAACCATCATTTGCATGCCGTAAGCTCCAACTTCTGGATTCGCAATATGTAACAATCCGAATGAAATTGAAGTAAACAAAAGCGGAAACCATTTGTTTTTAGTTAATAAACCTAATCCTTGCATTAAATAGCCGCGAAACAAATATTCTTCAAAACTGGTTTGCAACGGAATTAATACAATTGCTAAAACCAATAAAACAAGAAATGGTCCTAATTTAAAATTGATTAAAAAATCATCTGGTGAAATAAAATATTGAATCAAAATTACAGAAACAAGAATTGCTGCCCAAAGAAAAAATGAAAAGAATATTCGTCTAATATCAATTTTTGGCCTTGCTGTGGTTAAGGAAGTAATGGTTTGTTTATGAAAAAATTTAACCCAAAGAAGTAAAATCACACATAAAAAAGACAGCGGAACAATCATAAAAGCAAAGGTTAAATTCTTTCCAAAAACTTTTATTGTTGCTTCAATCAAATCATTAGTACTTGCATCACTGGCTAAAGTTGCAACATAGTTTAATCCCATAAACAGAAAGAAAACCAATGGAAAAGGTAAATATTTGATTAACGATTCTTTTTTGTTTTTTAATTGTTCGATATACATTTTTTTATATTTTGATTCCATTCGAAGTTACATTAAATTTGATAAAAAATAAAATGATGATTACAATTTATCACAATCCGCGTTGCAGCAAATCAAGAGAAGGTTTATGCTTTTTAGAAGAACAAAAAATACCGCATAGTGTTGTAAAATATTTAGATGAAGGTTTAAGTATCGATGAATTAAATAGAATCATTAAAATATTAAATATTTCACCCATTGAACTTGTTCGTACAAAAGAGGCAATTTGGAAAGAGAATTATAAAGATAAAACACTTACTGACGATGAAATAATTAAGATATTGTCAGAAAATCCGAAGTTAATTGAACGTCCAATTGTGATTAATGAAAATCATGGAGTTATCGCACGTCCATTTTCGAGAATTAATGAGATTATTTAATCTACAAACAACAGCTCTTTAACAAAATATTATCACTAAAACCCGATTGTTTTAGTATTTTTGCTACAAAATTTAAAAAACTTTCTTTAATGAAATCGACACGGTTTTTAACAGTAGTTGCCTCACTTTCTTTTAGTTCATTAGTCTGGGCGCAAACGCCTTCAAATGAAATATTCATCAAAGGAACGGTAGTTGAGGCTTCAACGAACCAACCTCTTGAATATGCTAATATTACACTAATTAGCACCATAAATCCCGACTTGATAACTGGTGATGTTACTGATACAAGTGGTAATTTTAATATTAGTACATCTTCAGGAACTTATAATATTCGTGTTGAATATTTAGGTTATCAAACAATTGAAATTTCTAATAAAGAAATTACAGAATCAACGGATTTGGGAACTTTCAAAATTCAAAATGATTCTGAAGTTTTAGAAGGTTTAGTAGTAACTGCAAAACGTGCTGAAGTTGAGATTAAACTAGATAAACGCATTTACAACGTTGCTGACAATGCCATTGTACGTGGTGGAACTGCAAGCGATGTCCTGGATAACATTCCATCTATTCAAGTTGATTCTGACGGAAATGTAAGTTTGAGAGGAAATGAGTCTGTGCGTGTTTTAATTGATGGTAAACCTTCTGGTTTGGCTTCAAATATTGGAGATGCTTTGAAAATGTTACCATCAGAATCAATCGATCGAGTTGAGGTAATTACCAATCCATCAGCTCGTTATGAAGCTGAAGGAGGAGCTGGAATTATCAATATCATTCTTAAAAAAGGAAGTAATAACGGTACAAACGGAAGTGTATCAGTTAATGTCGGAGATCCTTTAAGTTACGGAGTTAACGCAAATGTTAATCATCGTATGAAAAGCGTAAATCTTTTTGCTAACTTGGGTTATTCGAAAAATAAAACATTCGGAAATTCGATGAACGATTCTGAATATTTTAATGAAGACGGAACAACTTCTCAATTTGTTAATGAGCGTTCTGAAAGCACGAGAGATCGAAATGGTTTTAACGGAAATTTTGGAGTTGAATGGAATATTACAGATAAGTTAACTTGGAACAATGGAGTTACATATCGTAAAAGTAAAGGAGAAATTCCTAAAACATTAAACTATTCTAATTATAACGAAAACTACACTTTAATTGATACTAGAAGTCGTTTAACGGAAGAAGATGATCGTAAAGAAACGAAAGAATACACTACTGATTTCACGTATAAATTTAATGATAAAGGACATCAATTATTTGTATCTGGAAGTATAAGTGATAATACCGATACTGAAAATTCGGATATTTCAACAATTAGTCAAACTGCTAACCTTTTATCTAAAGATGTAACCAGAGCTACAGAAGACGAAAAACGAATCATCGCTCGAGTTGATTATGTATTACCTTTAGGTGAAGGAAGCCAATTTGAAGCTGGATATTTAGGAAATTTTAATGAGTTACATACATCATTTGATATTAATTCTTTGAATAACGCTGGTGTTTTAGAACCAAATGATTTATTTAGAAGCGATTTAGAATACAAAGAACGTGTAAATGCAATTTATGCTCAATACGGAAACAAAATTAATAAATTCAGTTATATGGTTGGTTTACGTTGGGAAGATACACAAATAGATGTAAACCAATTAATAAATCAAGATTTTAATAAGAAAAAATACAATGATTTATTTCCTAGTGCTTTCTTAAGCTATGAATTAGTTGATGGTGAAAATATTTCTGCAAGTTATAGTAGAAGAGTAAGAAGACCAAGAGGTAGAATGTTAAATCCTATTTCGAATTATTCAAGTTCAATCAACTTCTTTATGGGTAATCCAGATTTGAATCCTTCGTTTACTGATGCTTATGATTTTGGGTATATGAAACGTTTCAATCATCAGTTTACTTTGAACGCTTCGGCATACTTCAATAAAACAACTGATGCTACACAATTTGTTAGAAGAGTTGATGGTGTAAATGAAGAAGCTATTCCAATTACAATCAGTGGACCTATCAATTTAGCAACTGAATACAGATATGGATTAGAATTGAATTTAAATTACACACCTTTTTCTTGGTGGAGATTAAATGCAAATGCAAATTTATTTCAAGTTTCAACTAGAGGAAATTATCAATATATTGATTACCTAGATCAAGTGGTTAATCAAAATTTTGACAACGATACTTTTACGTTTACAGGACGATTAAATTCAAGAGTAACTTTACCTGGGAAAGTTGAATGGCAAACAAATGTAATGTATGAAGGACCACAAACAACAGCTCAAGGAAAACGTTTAAGTTCTACAGCAGTTAACTTAGCCTTTAGTAAAGATGTCCTAAAAGAAAAAGGAACTTTATCTTTGAATGTTCAAGATTTATTTAATTCAAGAAAGCACAGAATGGATCTTGATTTAGTACAATCTAAATCTTATTCAGAAATGCAATGGAGAGAAAGAACCATAAATTTATCGTTTACATATCGATTTAATCAATCAAAAAATGATCGAATGAAAAATCAGAAAAAGCAAATGCAATCTGAAGATATAGATGAGATGATGTAAGTTCCAAGTAGTTAGTTTCATAAAAAAAACGTTCAGTGTGTAAACACTGAACGTTTTTTTTATGAAACACTAAACTAGTATCTATTCACTTCGTTTTGGGCATCTCTAATCATATCTTCGTTAGCAACGATGCTAAATTCAACACGACGATTTTTAGCTCTACCTGCTGCTGTATCATTTGATGCTATCGGATCTGCCATTCCCATTCCTTCAGTAGTTAAACGTTTTGTTCCAATACCTTTACTTACTAAATATGCTTTAACAGCATTTGCTCTACTACGAGATAATTTGACATTATATTCTTCCTTACCAACATTATCTGTATAACCATAAATCATAAGTTTTGTGTCAGGATTTGCGATAAAAACTTTGGCAAGTTTATCTAAATTAGCTTTAGCTTTGTCTGTTAAATCAGATTTATCAAATTCAAAATTTACAGTGCTTTCTCCTAAAGTAACTTTAATACCTTCACCAACTCTTTCAACTTCTACACCAGGTAAGGTGTTTTGAATTTCTTGAGCTTGTTTGTCCATTTTTTTACCAATCACTCCACCAACAGTTCCTCCTACAACACCACCAAGAACAGCTCCTAAAGCACTATTGTTTTTACTTCCAACATTATTACCTAAAACACCACCTAAAATAGCACCTGCTGCGGCACCTGCTGCGGCTCCACGTTGTGTATTGTTTGAATTTTTTACTGTGTTACAACTAGTTAAAAAAGTTCCACTAATTAAAGCTCCTAATAACAAGTAAGTATTAAATTTTCTCATAATATTTAGTTTCTATTATTATTAATTTTTCGCGAATTTATAAACAACTTTTGTTCCAGTTGAGTTATCTACTAAATCAAATGAATTAGCTGATTGATTTTCGATTGCTAATTTATAACCTGTAGTAATATGTTTTGCTTTTTCATTTCCAACAAATTTCATATTAAAAGATTGATCATTCCCAATAGTCCAAACTATATTTGACGAAAAAGTTGGACAATCACCAGGATTATCTAAAGTTATTGTTCCTGTATTATTGTTAGGAACAAATTTCCAATGACTACCTTCAAAACATTTAGCATCAGCAACATGAAAAGAAGTTACTTTAAAACCTTTAGGATATGAAACATTTGTTAATGTCCATTCACCTTTTAAACCAATTTGTGATTTAACATCGTTTGTTGGTTTGCACGCCACAAAAGATAATGCAATTAAACCAATTCCTAAAATTTTTCTCATAATTTTAATTTTACTTATACAAAAGTAGCAAATAATGTGCCTTGATAATATTTTTTTATAAAAAAAGAAAAAACTATTTTATGACAGTTTGTCACAAAGTAAATAATTGGTATTTTCTTTGAATTATAACTTAATTATAAATTTAAATAATCATACTAAAATACAAATAAAATGACTTCAGGTAAAATAAATGTAACGGTTGAAAATATTTTTCCGTTAATTAAAAAGTTTTTGTACAGCGATCACGAAATTTTTCTTCGTGAATTAGTATCAAATGCAACCGATGCTACTTTGAAATTAAAGCATTTATGTTCAATCGGAGAAACTAATGTCGAATATGGTAATCCTAAAATTGAAGTTCGCATCGATAAAGAAAATAAAAAATTACATATCATTGACCAAGGTTTGGGAATGACTGCTGAAGAAGTTGAAAAATATATAAATCAAGTAGCGTTTTCTGGAGCTGAAGAGTTTCTAGAAAAATATAAAGATTCTGCTAAAGATTCTGGTATTATTGGTCATTTTGGTTTAGGATTTTACTCTGCATTTATGGTCGCTGATAAAGTTGAAATCATTACAAAATCTTACAAAGAAGCACCTGCAGCACATTGGACTTGTGATGGATCACCAGAATTTACTCTAGAAGTTTCTGACAAAACAGATCGTGGAACAGAAATCATTTTACACATTGCTGAAGATTCGTTAGAATTCTTAGAAGAATACAAAATCAACGAATTGTTAACGAAGTACAACAAATTCATGCCAGTGCCAATTAAATTCGGTACAAAAACAGAAGGTGAAGGCGATGAAAAAGTAGAAGTTGACAACATCATCAATAATCCGAATCCAGCTTGGACAAAACAACCATCGGATTTAACAGATGAAGATTATAAGAAATTCTATCATGAATTGTATCCCATGCAATTTGAAGAACCTTTGTTTAATATTCATCTAAATGTAGATTATCCGTTTAATTTAACTGGTATTTTATATTTCCCTAAATTATCTGGCGATTTACAACTTCAAAAAGATAAAATTCAACTGTATCAAAATCAAGTTTTTGTAACCGATAACGTTGAAGGAATTGTTCCGGAATTTTTAACGATGTTAAAAGGTGTTATTGATTCTCCGGATATTCCGTTAAACGTTTCGCGTTCGTATTTACAAGCTGATGGGAATGTAAAGAAAATTTCGAATTACATCACACGTAAAGTTGCAGATAAATTAAAATCGTTATTCAACGAAAACCGTGAAGATTTCCAACAAAAATGGAATGATGTTAAAATGGTTTTAGAATACGGAATGCTTTCTGAACCTAAATTCTACGAAAAAGCTGGAAGTTTTGTATTGTATCCAACAACTGAGGATAAATTCTACACTTTAGAAGAATTAAAAGTAGCCTTAAAAGATAAACAAACAGATAAAGACGGAAAATTAATTGTTTTGTACACTTCAAACAAAGAAGCACAACACAGTTATATTGAACAAGCTAAAGCTAAAGGTTATGAAGTTTTATTATTAGATTCTCCTATCGTTTCGCATTTAATTCAAAAGTTAGAAATGGATAACGAAAATCTATCTTTTGTACGTGTTGATGCGGATCATATTGATAATTTAATTAAAAAAGATGAAAATACTATTTCTATATTATCAGAAGATGAACAAACAAAACTGAAAGAAGTTTTAGAAAACATTGTTCCGAAAGCAACTTATACGGTGCAAACAGAAGCTTTAGATAGTCACGCAGCTCCGTTTATGATTACGCAACCTGAGTTTATGCGTCGAATGAAAGAAATGCAAGCTACTGGCGGTGGAGGAATGTTTGGAAATTTCCCTGAAATGTACAATTTGGTTGTAAACACAAATAGTGAATTAGCAACTTCAATCTTACAAACCGAAGGAGAAAAACAAACAGCTTTAATAAATCAAGCGTTAGATTTAGCTAAACTTTCTCAAGGTTTATTAAAAGGAGAAGCTTTAACGTCTTTTATCAAACGTAATTTTGAAAATATCAAATAATTAGCAAATAGGAATTTTATTAAATAAAATTCCTATTTTTATTAACGATTTGTTGAATTAAAATTTAAAATTAGATGAAAATAAATTTTATATTTTAAATAAATAAAGTTCAATTTTTTTACAAATGAAGTTTTATTAAATAAATATTAAATAAGTTTTTGAATTTTAATTTAAAAATATTGAAATTGAACACTTATTTACTATTTTTGCTTAATATTTTTTAAAATAAATAATAAATTATAAATGAAAAAAATTTTTACTTTAGCTTGTGCTGTTGCAGTACTTGCTGCATGTAACAAATCAGCTGATAGTTACACAATTAATGGTACTGTTCAAGGTTTTGAAGATGGTACTAAAGTTTATATTTTAGAAGAGGGCGAACAAGATTTTATTAAACTTGATTCAGCTGAAATTAAAGGTGGTCTTTTTGAATTTAAAGGTGCTGCTACTGAAACTGATTTGAAATTCATAGAATTAGGTTCTACTAAAGAGTTTATTGTTCCTTTTATTTTAGAGAACGGTGAAATTAAAGTTACTTATGACAAAGCAAAACCTGAAGATTCTAAAGTTGTAGGTTCAAAAAATAACGATTATTTAGCTACATATAATACAGAGGCTTTTAAATTACAAAAGCAAGCTAGAGATTTTCAACAAGCGAATAATGATAAAATGATGCAAGCGCAACAAGCTCAAGATATGGCAACAATCGAGAGTTTAAGAGCTGAATATAATGCAATTGGAGAGAATATTAAAAAGCAAAATATTGAATTCTTAAAAACGAATAAAGACGCTTTTATTTCTTTATTATTACTTGAGCAATTAACAGCTTCTCAGGCAATTACAAACGAAGAATTTAAAACATTTTATGATGCTTTAGATGCAAGTTTAAAAACAACTAAAAGAGGTAAAGAACTTGCTGATAAATTAGCAAATATGGAGAAAGTAGCTATTGGAAAAATGGCTCCAGATTTTTCTGCTCCAAATACTGAAGGAAAAATGGTTTCTTTAAAAGAAAGTTTAGGAAAAGTAACAATTATTGATTTTTGGGCTGCTTGGTGTGGACCTTGTCGTCAAGAAAATCCAAATGTAGTAGCTTTATATAACAAATATAAAGACCAAGGTTTAGCTATCATTGGTGTTTCTTTAGACAAAGATGCTGAAGCTTGGAAAAAAGCAATTGCAGACGATAATTTAACTTGGACTCAGGTTTCAAACTTAAAATACTGGGAAGATCCAATTGCTAAAGAATACAATGTTCAGAGTATTCCTGCAATGTTTGTTTTAGATGCTTCTGGAAAAATTGTAGCAAAAGACTTAAGAGGTCCAGAATTAGATGCTAAAATTGCTGAGTTATTAAAATAATATTTTTATTTAAATCAGTAAATAAAATTAAAATACATTTTAAAAGTCCTGAAAAATTGATGTAGTTTTTCAATGATTAAAGAAATCAAACAGTAGTAGCTTTCATGTTGCTACTGTTTTTTTTATGGTTGTCTATTTTTATCACAATTAAAAAAATCAGTAAAATCATTGTAAACTCACTAATTCAATTTATTTTAATCTACAAAATTGATGTATTTATTGTTATTTAAAATAATGTTGTTTTACAACGGATTATCAGATTTGTTTATCGTCTAAGATATTCAATTTCAGTTCTTGATTTTAATTTCTTATTTAAAGAAAAAAACATCACACCAAGTAAAATTAGATAAGCAATAGAAAGCTGTAAACTTCCTAAATTTGCCAGTATTAGTATAAATGAAAGAAATCCTCCAGAGTTACCAATTATTTGATAAACGGCTCCATTTTCAATTTCTACAGCTAAATATACAGACCAAAAATATAAAAGAGTAACAATAATTAAAGCAAATATTTGAGGTTTAGCATACCTATAAATCGTTGGAATTTCTTTACTATAATAAGCTAAATTAAAATCAGATTTTAAATATTCGAAAACCTCATCTTTAACTTTTTCGTTATCAAAAAAAAGTTCTTCTTCAGAGTTAACTCCAAAATAAATCTTAATGAATTCATTTCCTTTTTGATTTTCGATTAGCTTAATATATGAATAGGGAATAGGAAATAATTTTTTCAGAATATTAGTGTCAATTTTTTCTTTGTTAAGATAATTGAATTCATTTTTATCAATTATACCTTTATATATTTTTTGATTATCAATTACAATTATGTTATTCTTTTTTGATGATTCAAATTTCCAAATTTTTGTCATTTTTTTAATTTCATTATTAGATAGTTTAACTCTCAATTTTATTAAAAAACTATTTATTGAAACTTCTTTTTTATAATAAATACTAAGTTAACAACTAAAGAATTGTAATGATTTATTCAAGTTGCTTTTTTAGTAAATCATAATTTAATTGCCATAGTTTTTGATTTTGACTAAATAAGTTTTCAATTTCTTTAGTATATTCAGTTATCAAAACAGTACCAGCATCGACCTGACTTTTTATTATTGAGACATTTGTTTCAGCCAAAGCAACAATTTGTTTAAACGTATTTATTTTTTGTGTTAGCAATAAAATCTCATTTTGCTTTTGTAATTCGGACGTTTGTTTTTCTTGGGTTAAAATTTCAATTTTATTTTGAGTGATTTCTTTTTCGTATTCAAACTGTTTATTTTTTAAACTTGTTTCAAAATTTTCTGTCAACGGAATTCGTAATGTTAGATTTACGTAACTATTTCCAAACCAATTTTCAGATTGATTTATTTTTAACTGATTATCATAAAACTGACCACCATAAAAAGCATTAAAAGTTAGTTTCGGAATTGAACTTAATTTATTGTTTCGAATCTCGATTTGCTTGGCATCTAAATCCAATTGCAATTGTTCTATTTCAAAATCGGAAGTTTCATAATTTACATAAATGATTTCTTCAATTGAAGTTGAAATCAAATCAAAAGCAGAAATATCTAAATAATTAGCTAATTGCAACCATTTGTTTTTTAAAACCATTTCGGCTTCATCCGCCGTTAACGTTAATTCGTAAGCTTTTTGTAAAGCAGTATTTTTTTCTAAATCAGAGGCTCTACCTGCTTCATTTCGTTTTATTAAAACTGCTAAAGTTTCTTTGTAATTATTTTCGTTTTGAATAGATAATTCAAATTGCTGTTGAGCCAAATAGGTTTGAGCATACAAATCGATAATTAAATTTTTGAATGTTTCAACCGATTCTTTTCTTGATAATTCACTTTTCTTAGTTAGATTTTCAGCTTGCTTTATTTTTAATTGATTCTGTGAATTGAATAAATCTAAACTAAGTTGTAAACCTGCTTTTGCCGACCAATCCGTAGCAAATTTAAGTGGAGTAATTTCGCCAGGTTGTGCGTTTGGGTCAAAAGCAATGGCAGGAACCGGCGTAACCGGAACAATTAAATTACGTTGTATATTTGCTTCGCCATATAGTAACGGTAAGCGTTTGTTTTTTTGAATTTTGAGATTGATTTCTTGTTTTAAAACATCTAATTCGGCTTGTTTGTATTCGCGATTGTTAGCTAGCTCTAAAGCTTTTGATAAAGATAATTCTTGCCCAAATGTTTGTGCAGAAATCAATAAACTGATATAGATTACTATTTTTTTCATGATTTAAAAAACAGAAGCAGGTTCTAATTTCGAAATTTTTCGAACGGCAAATAACGAACCTCCAATTGAAATAAATAATGTGATTCCTAATAGAAAAGAAATAAACTCAAAACTAAAATTTATTTCAAGACCACTTTTTTTAACACCTTGACTAAAACCTATTAAAAGTAAAAATGCTATCGAAAAACCAATTAATGCATAAAGTAATGCTTGAGTGATTAATAATCTGTTTACGTAAGATTTATTTGCGCCAATTGCTTTTAATGTTCCGTAATCTTTGACGCGGTCAAGTGCCGAAGAATAAAGCGTTAATCCAATTATAAAGAAACCTGAAATCATTGCAAAAACGACTAAAGTTCCGAAGCTCATTCCCATATTTGAAGAAATAAGAATTTCTTTAACTGTTGATTTTTGGAGTGCCTTTGCATCCCAAGCCCGAAGATTTGGATATTGTGAATTGATGTTTGAAATTACGTCTTGTTTATTTGTTTGCTTATTGATATTTAAAACAATCAAACTTACTTTAGATGGTTCAATATTTCCGTAATAACGGGCGTTAAACAGATTAGTATAAACATAATTTCCGCCAAAAGCTTGCGCATTTTTAGTAATCAATTTTACTTGTGCACTTTTTGAATTTAATTCAATTTGTTTATTTAAATGTAGTTTGGTATTCCAAGATTTTGCATTAAAAAATTCGACTGAAACAGCTTCAGGTAAGGTTAAATCATTTAGGTTGCCCTGAAAAATTCGCGATTGATTTGGACCAATAACAAAATCAGGTGCGTCGCTTCCTATGATTTGAACGGATGCGGTATTACCATCTAAAAATTTAGCTTCTGCATTTCCAATTACAACAGGGTAGGCTTGCTCAATTCCGTTTATGGATTGTAATTGTTGTACATAACGGATATCGATTTTTGTTAAAGTATTTGCGTTTTGCGTTTGCGATTCAATAACCCAAATTTGATTGTCTTTTACATTTGCATTTCCAACTAAATTTCCCATCAAGCCCATTAAAAAAAGTAATAAACCAACTTGTTGTCCAATCAAAAAGATACTAATTACAATGGCTGTAATTATTCCTACAGATTTGGCTCTATCAAACCGAATAAATTTCCAGGCTAATGCAAACATATTTATATTTTAATTTTACATTCAACTTTTTGATTAATCAAAAGTGATTTATTTTCATTAGAAATTGCAACAGTAAATCTGCGAACACGTCGGTCAGAACCTTCACCGATGGTTTCGTAAATAATCGATTTATTTTGAAGACTTGATGCGGCGAAAGAAATAGTACCTTTTGCAATCATTGTGTTTTGTCCAACCAGATAAATTTCAACTTCTTGACCTGTTTTAATGTCCGAAGCATAAAGTTCATCAACTTCACCTTCGATTACTAAATCAGATAATTCTGCTAGTTCACCAAAAATAGAATTTGCAGTTAAAACTTGTCCTAAAGCAACATCAAATCGAATTAAAATTCCTGATTGTAATGCTCTAAATTCTTGTTCATTAAGTTTATTTAAAGCAGTTTTTAATTGAACTTCTTTTTCGTTCATTAATTCATTATTAGCTACTTTATTTAGTTTGCTTTGATTTACTTTTTGAAGTTGTTGTACATAAGCTATACTATCTAAATATACTTTTTGCTTCGTTTCTGCTTTTTGGTTGTATAATTTTTTCGAAGTTAAAAAAAGTTGCTTTAATTCATTCAGCTTAATTTGTTCAATTTCATAATCAACAGCACTTGCTTTATTTTTATCAAGTGTTGCTTGTAGACTTGATTTTGCTAATTGAACGTCTAAATTTTCAGATACCGCTTTCATCTTAAAAATCAATTCACCAGCTTGAACTGTATCACCCATTTTTTTGTATAAAGCAACCACCTGATTGGTTTGCGAGATCGAAAGCGGAATAATTCCATTTTTAGGTAAAACTTTTCCAATACCTACAACGGTTGAAATTTTTTCTTGTGAATTTTCTATTGACTTGCTTTCTTTTTCTTTGTCAGAGCAACTCAAAAAGAGGAAACTTAATATAAATAAACTACTTATAATCTTCTTCATTTGAAATGGTATTTGATATTTTTCCTTCTTCGACATAAATAATTCGGTCAGCAAATTTTCTTAATCTTAAATCATGCGTAACAATGATAACGGCTCTATTTTGGTGAGCCAATTGTTTTAATTCTTCCATTATTAAAGCACCACTTTTAGCATCAAGTGAAGCTGTTGGTTCGTCACACAAAATAATTTCCGGATTTGTTACCAAAGCACGTGCAATTGCAACCCGTTGTTTTTGTCCACCACTTAATTTTTTGGGTAGGTTGTTTTTTCGATCAGATAAATTTACTTTTTCTAAAGCAACGATGGCTTTATTTTTTGCGTTTTTATTGTTTAAACCTTGCAGAAGTAATGGTTGCATTACATTTTCTAGAGCTGTTAAAGGTTCTATTAAATTAAATTGTTGAAACACAAAACCAATTGTATTTAATCTGATTTGAGCTAATTCGTTTTCAGATAATTTATTGACTTGTGTATTTTTTAGAAAAACATCACCCGATGTCGGATAAATTACACACCCGATTAAAGATAAAAGCGTTGTTTTTCCAGAACCAGATGGTCCCATAATTAAGGTAAGTTCACCTTTGTTAAAAGTTTCAGTTGAAGTATCCAAAGCTGTAACTAAAGTATCTCCAGATTGATACGTTTTCTTTACGTTTTCGACACGAACTATTGCTTGATTCATGCTTTTTATTGTTAGAATCTTTATTGCAAGATATTAATAAATTAAGTTATTTCCGAATCTCTTTCGGATAAAAGAGATGTTTCTTATTTTAAATTTCTACTATTTTTTAGAATAAAAAAAACGAGGAATTTCAATTAAGAAATATCCTCGTTATAAAAATTAAATTGGACGATTTAATTTTTTATGATTTTAATAAATTGTTGTTTCGATTCGGTTTTAAGTTGAATCATATAAGTTGCAGAGCTTAAATCAGATAAATCCACTTCGATGTTTTGACTGTTAGTAAATACTGATTTTACGTTTCTTCCAGTTAAATCAAACACATCAACTTGAATGATGTTTTCAAAATAAACAATGTTTAATTTATCGTTAACCGGATTCGGATAATATTTTAGTTTATCCATTTCAAATGCATCGTTAGATAAATAAACATCCACGGTTACAGCAAAAGGTAAACTCGGACATCCGTTTGTTCCAATATTTACTGCATAATATGTCGTTCCGTTAACTAACGGCATGTTTGGAGATAATGGATTCGTACTCGTTATTGCATCATTTTCTGTAATATACCAAACTGCAGTTGTAGGATTAATTAAAATTTGATTTATAACCGAACCTTCAACAAATGATTGTGGAGAAATACCCGTTGGACTTTCTGGTAAATCTTTAATCACAACGGATACAGCAGCTCTTGCAGTTTCACAATTATACTGACTTTTTGAAACAAAGTAAGTTCCTGTTGTTAGTGAATCGTAAGGCTGTAATTCATTTGGATTCGATGGTGAATTATACCATTTATAAGTTACTCCAGTTGGTGTAGGAATATATAAATCTGAAACCTGTGCACTTCCACAAAATTCAAAATTGCCTATATTCGGTGAACTTAAATTAATTATTCTGGCAGTTACTGCTTTTCTTTCAGAAATACATGCGCCAACTTTTTGTGCAACATAGTAAGTTGCATTTGCTAAAGCTGTTGATGTTGGTAATATCGTATTTGAATATGAAGTTGTGTACCAAATTAGCTCCGCGCCTGCAATGGCATTAATTTGTAAATCAGCAATCGTTGCATTTCCACAAAAAGTTTGAATACTATCTCCCGTTGGTAAAGTAGGAGGTGTTGAAATTTGAACTGTTACTTGTGTTCTAAGTTCACTTTCGCATCCATTAATTGTTTGAGTTGCAAAATAGGTACTTGCATTTGTTAAATAAGTATTTTCATTTAATTCAGTAGTAGAATTTATTGAAGCATACCATTTAATATTTGAACCAGAAATCTCAATGTTTGAAATTTTAGAATTAGTATTTGAACAAAATTCTTGAATAGCGTTTGCTGTTGGCGCTATCGGATTTGGAGTAATCGTAACGATAACTTCTGTTCTTTCAGATTCACAATTCGAAACGGTTTGTGAAACAAAATAACTTTTTGTAGTTAAAACAGTTGTTGAAGGTAAAGCATTTCCACCTGTTGCTACATCATACCATTTTAAATTAGTTCCTGTAGCTACTAAATCCGCAATCGTTTTGTTTTCAGCAAAACAAAATGTTTGAGCCGTTGCCGTTGGAGCCATTGGATTTGGCGTAATCGTAATGATAACTTCTGTTCTTTCAGATTCACAATTCGAAACGGTTTGCGAAACAAAGTAACTTTTTGAAGTTAACACAGTTGTTGGAGCTAAAGTGTTTCCACCTGTTGCTTCATCATACCATTTTAAATTAGTTCCTGTTGCAACTAAATCTGCAATCGTTTTATTTTCAGCAAAACAAAATGTTGGAGCATTTGCTGTTGGTGCATTCGGATTCGGAGTAATCGTAACAACAACTTCTATTCTTTCTGATTCACAATTCGCAACTGTTTGTGAAACAAAATAACTTTTTGTTGTTAACACAGTTGTTACATCTAATGGATTTCCACCAGTTGCTGCATCATACCATTTTAAATTAGTTCCTGTAGCAACTAAATCTGCAATCGTTTTATTTTCAGCAAAACAAAATGTTTGAGCAGTTACTGTTGGTGCATTCGGATTCGGCGTAATCGTAACAATAACTTCAGTTCTTTCAGATTCACAATTCGAAATTGTTTGTGAAACAAAATAACTTTTTGTTGTTAACACAGTTGTTACATCTAATGGATTTCCACCAGTTGCTGCATCATACCATTTTAAATTAGTTCCTGTAGCAACTAAATCTGCAATCGTTTTATTTTCAGCAAAACAAAATGTTTGAGCAGTTACTGTTGGTGCATTCGGATTCGGCGTAATCGTAACAACAACTTCTGTTCTTTCAGATTCACAATTCGCAACTGTTTGCGAAACAAAATAACTTTTTGTTGTTAACACAGTTGTTACATCTAATGGATTTCCACCAGTTGCTGCATCATACCATTTTAAATTAGTTCCTGTAGCAACTAAATCTGCAATCGTTTTATTTTCAGCAAAACAAAATGTTTGAGCAGTTACTGTTGGTGCATTCGGATTCGGCGTAATCGTAACAACAACTTCTGTTCTTTCAGATTCACAATTCGCAACTGTTTGCGAAACAAAATAACTTTTTGTTGTTAACACAGTTGTTACATCTAATGGATTTCCACCAGTTGCTGCATCATACCATTTTAAATTAGTTCCTGTAGCAACTAAATCTGCAATCGTTTTATTTTCAGCAAAACAAAATGTTTGAGCAGTTACTGTTGGAGGTAATACAATTGAAGGTTCTGTTATTACAATGTTTTTTGTTATAAAACATCCATTTGCATCGGTTATTTTAACATCATAAGAACCTAGAGCTAATCCTGATGCTGTTGCTGAATTTCCTCCAGATGGAGACCATAAGTAGGTGTAAGGTTCAGTTCCTCCAGAAGCAGTTACAGAAGCAGTTCCATTATTTGCTTGAAAACATAAAACATCTGTTTTATTTATTGTTGCTGTAAGTAAAGTAGGTTCATCTACGATTACTGTTGCAGTAGTTTGACATAAATTAGAATCTTTTATTGTAACAGTATAGTTTCCAGAAGTAAGTCCAGATGCAGTTGCTGCAGTTCCTCCAGATGGAGACCATAAGTATGTGTAAGTTCCAGTTCCGCCAGTTACGTTTACTGTTGCAGTTCCATTAGTTCCACCATTACAAGAAACATCCGTCTTTGTTGTCGTAGCGATAAATGCATCAGGCTGTGTGATGATAAAAGTTTCTGTTTTGGTACATAAATTTGAATCGGTTACTGTAACTGTGTACGTTCCAGCAGCAAGCCCAGTTGCTGTTGCTGCATTTCCTCCAGAAGGCGCCCATGAATATATGTATACACCAGTTCCACCAGTAACATTTACAGTAGCAGAACCATTCGTACCTCCATTGCAAGAAACGTTCGTTTGCGATATTTTTGTAATTTCAATAGCTGGTGGTTCATTTATTGTAAAGTTTTTTACTATAGAACATCCATTCCCAGCGGTAATTGTAACAGAATAATTTCCTGCAGCAAGATTTGTAGCCGTATCACCATTTCCTCCAGTAGGTGACCATACGTAAGTAAATGGTCCAACTGCTCCTGATGGTATTACGGTTGCAGAACCTGTATTTTTACCATTACAAGTTACGTCAGTTTTTGAAGTGGAAGCGACTAAAGTATTGGTTGTGTTTATTGTAAAGTTTTTAGTAATACTACATCCATTAGCATCTGTTATCAAACAGCTATAATTGCCTGCCGTTAAATTAGTAATTGTTGCAGTAGTAGCACCTCCAGGCGTCCAAAAATATTGATAATCACTTTCACCTCCAGATGGATTTACAGTAGCTTCTCCTCCAGTAGTACAAGTAGCATTTATTTGTGAAGTAATAGCTGTCAATACAGAAGGCTGATTAATAGTAAAAGTTTCAGTTATAGTACATCCATTAGAATCTGTAATTACACAGCTATAATTACCAACGACTAAGCCAGTAGCAGTAGCAGCTGTTCCCCCTGAAGGAGACCAACTATAGGTATAAGTTCCTGAACCTCCTGATGCAACTACTGTAGCACTTCCTGTAGCAGTGCCGTTACAAAGAACATTTGTATGTGATTTTGTAGCTGATAAAATAGAGGGTTGAGTAATAGTGAAACTTTGAGTTTTAGAACAAGAATTTGCATCGGTTACCGTTACTGTATATGTACCTGCTGCAAGTCCAGACGCAGTTGCAGCGGTTCCTCCAGATGGAGCCCATGAATATGTATATCCTGGGGTTCCGCCAGTAACGTTTACAGTTGCAGTACCATTTGCACCTCCATTGCACGAAACGTTCGTTTGCGCACCTACCGTTGCAATTAATGCTGAAGGTTGGGTAATAGTGAAACTTCTTGTTGCCTCACAGTTATTAGCATCAGTTACCGTCACCGTATAAGTACCTGCAGCAAGTCCTGTTGCTGTTGCTGTCCATTGTACAGGAGTTGTATTCCAAGAATAGGTATAGCCTGGAGTACCACCTGTTGCCACAACTGTTGCAGTTCCATTGGTGCCTCCATAACAAGAAGCATTATTTTGTCCTACAGCTAATGTGTTTAAAGCTGTATTTGGCTGTCCAATCGTAAAACTTCTAGTAGTTTGGCATGAATTAGCATCAGTTACTGTTACGGTATAGTTACCTGCTGAGAGACCTGTTGCTGTTGCTGCAGTTCCACCAGAAGGCGCCCATGAATAGGTGTATCCCGGGGTTCCTCCAGTAACGTTTACAGTTGCTGTACCGTTGGCACCTCCATTACAAGAAACATTAGTTTGTCCACCTGCCGTTGCAATTAATACTGGAGGTTGAGTAATAGTGAAACTTTGAGTTGAAGAACAAGAATTTACATCGGTTACAGTAACTGTATAGGTTCCTGCAGAAAGTCCAGTTGCAGTTGCTGCAGTTCCACCAGAAGGAAACCATGAATAGGTATAATTTCCGGTTCCACCAGTTACGTTTACTGTTGCAGTACCGTTGGCACCTCCATTACAAGAAACGTTCGATTGCGCTGCTGCCGTTGCAATTAATGCTGGAGGTTGGGTAATAGTGAAACTTTGAGTCGTAGAACAAGAATTTGCATCGGTCACAGTAACTGTGTAAGTTCCTGTAGCAAGTCCAGTTGCTGTTGCTGCAGTTCCTCCAGAAGGCGCCCATGAATAGGTATAATTTCCAGTTCCACCAGTTACGTTTACTGTTGCAGTACCGTTGGCACCTCCATTACAAGAAACATTAGTTTGTCCACCTTCCGTTGCAATTAATGCTGGAGGTTGGGAAATAGTAAAACTTTTTGTTTCTGTACATCCGTTTGCAAATGATATAATTACATTATGTTCTCCAGCAGAAAGATTTGTTGCTGTTGGACCCGTTTGTGGTGGGGTTGTATTCCAAGTGTAAGTAACAGTATTTAAGCTATTTAAAAAATTTGAAATTAAATCATAAATTCCATCTATTTCATGTGGAGCTATTGGATGCGAGTTATCAATTTGATTCATTAATAAATTGAAATAATAACTCACATTATTTTCTATATTAACTGAAGCAGTTCCGTTATTTTCTCCATAGCAACTTAAATTTGAGATAGTTGTTTGAATATCTAAAGGAAGAAAAGTGAAATCAAGTTTAGCATATGCAGGGTCTATTTCATCATAACCTCTTAATTCTATTGTACTGTCTTCACATAAATATCCACTCCAAACTTGATTGTTTGAACTGTTTAAGCAACAATTAGTTTGAAACCATACTTTA